>VKHO01000018.1 GCA_011125455.1 Chlamydiales bacterium STE3
AATTCAGTGAGGCAATTTAAAAAGATTTAAATTTAGTTATTTTGCATGGGTTTGCCGTAGGATGATTTATGCAACAAGGCCTTTGTGCTGTAGCAGAAAAGTGGAAATTAAGGGGGAGTATATCTTATGAAATATGTTTCAAATAGATCTCTATTCCTTTTCATTTCAATGGTACCATCTCTTTGAAACAAGATAATCACACTCTTTAGTAAAGAATATTGGCGATTCATAGGATTTTATCTTACACTTCTGGGAGGATACGCAAATTGCGAAGACATTTAGTTCGTGAGACATAGGAGATATCACCAATAGAACTGATTGGGGCATCTATCAAAAAGCCTTTTAAGTTTTCGCCCCGAAATCGGGGCTATTCACATAGCAATTCAGGCTATACTCTCCTAGATCAATTATCTAGCAGGTCTCTTAAGCTTGGCTTATAACAATTTTTGAAGCGCTAAATCATTAATGCCTTCATATGCTTTCGCCATTTTTTTAAGCGTGTGCTAACATTGCTATGGTCATTACTACCATTCCCAAATCTTCAATTAAAGTAATTGTTGACATAGGAAGATTTAAGGTGGTGCCAAGGCATGCGCAACGGATGTTCTGTTTCTTTAATATGGCTTTACCAACTCCAAGACTGCTAAACCCCATCAAAATCAGAGAAAACCATAAGGCCTGCGTTACTCCAAATTGAAATAAAAAGGAAAAACCTAGGCCTAATTCTAAAAAGGGATAAATATATCCGTATCCATGCCAATAATTGGCTAATAAGTCATAAGTTGCGTAGGCATCTCGAAACCCTTGCAAGTCAAGTAATTTGAACGCTCCAAATATAAGGAAAAACCCAGCCATAAAGTGTAACATCCAGTCATGAAAGCTGTTAGCTCCGGCAAAGGAAGTAATGGTAATCATTCCTAAAATGATCAAAAGAGGGTAGTAGGTATTAATCCAACTTCGTTGTTCTAGCATTATCGTAGATGGATTGTCTACAAATATAAGCTCATAATTGCCAGCTTCCTTTATTGCAGTATTTAGTTTTTCCAAATCAACACTAGTTTTTCCTTCTAATACTACTTGAGGTGGATTAAGAGTAACTTCAGCCGATTCAGCAAAATTTTTTAAAATTTCCTTAATCTTAGTAACACAAGATGCGCACTTCATCCCATTAACTTGATAAATATATTTCATGTTCCCTTCATCAGTGATATCTATTTTTTATTAATATAAAACTTTTTTACATATATTTGATGTAAAATTTTTAAAAGAAGAATTAGCTGACACTGAATGGATGATAAAAACTTAAGGCTATAGTCGAAGTAAATTTAAACAAAAATGTAGATTCAGTCAGAAGGGGGTTTAAGGCCCTTAGCTTTTCTCGCGGGGAAAATGTCGCATAAATTTGCTTCTTTCTTGATGAATGGTGCTCCCTAAATTACGACAAGCCACATCTAACTTCAACTTGAAAAGTTTCTGTTAAAAAAACTACTACTGCTTGTTTTGAATGCAAAAAGGCCATTTTTCTTCTAAAGAACGAGCAATAGGCCGTGACTCTTGTGCGGCGGCGTATAGGCTCATAATGTCTTCCCTTAAAACCACATGTCTTTCTTGGCTCGGACATTTATTATAAATATGAGCCATTAAATCAATTAAATTCTTCGCGTCGCTCACGCGCCCTTGTTTAATCGCTTTAAATGCACACTCGAAAAGCTCCAACCAGATTTCTTCAGCAGATTCATCCCATTCAAGCGTTTTGATGTACTTATAAACGATGTAGGGTTGATAAAGACAACGGAGCACCCAAAAGCGGTGGAACAGAATAGCAAAAACAATGGACATCACTAGGGCGATGAACAGCTGACTCAAATACCCAACCATATTCAATGCTTGTTGAAGAGCAATCACGACGAAACAAACAATAGAGCTAAACATTAGTACGTAAAGGCCGAAATGAGCAGCAGGAGCATTGAAAATCTTTGAGTAGAAAATAGGAGATAATTTTCCTTCGACAGTTTGAAAAGGAACCATTGTTAGGAATACAATGATCCCAAAAATTGATATGGAAAAAAAACCTAGATCAAAAAATTTATCCAACGCTATTTCAGGAAAGGGAAAACCAATTGAAGTGAGAGCAACGAGGATGAGCCAGAATGTAGCGATTAATAAAAAAGTGGCTAAAGGAAGGATAAAAACATTAGTTGCTTGAAATCGAACAACTTTTTTTGGTTGTACCATTTTATTCTCCTTATCTTTCTTTTACATGCCATACACCTTGATTTTTAATAGTTCCCATATGCCGTAATTATATAAAATTAACTTTTTTATTTAAAATAATCTAAAAAAATGTTTTCACTTCTCAAGTAAAGAGACCTATTTTCTGAGTAGCACTTTAGTTTTCTTTTAAACAAAAATAGCTGAGACTTTTGATGAATATGCTTAAATCGATGGCATAAAATAGGCTAAGGTTGCACAATCCTAAAACAATTTTAAATTTGAAAATTTACCCATAAATCATTGTTTAAAAAATAGTTCCTAAGGAGGAAGTTGCAATGCTTTACTATCTTTTAATGATTTGTTTGACCTTTTCTGCCAACTACGTATTTGGAGAAGAAAAAACTCAAGATTTTGTTTTGCCAGTAAAATTTTACGTTCCTGAAAATTATGCAGTAGTCCTCAAAGATAATGAAGGGGAATTTCTTATTGCCCCGAAAGAATTAGATTTAGAAGCAAATAAAAATTTTTTCAATTTTTCGCAACCATTAATATCTGGCGTAAAGCTCCAGTTCAGGAAGTCATTTAAAGAGGATATTCAAGAAATACTCTCTCAGACTAAGAAACACTTCCCGAACGGGTTCGCAACAAAATCTTTTCAATGGGGGAAATACCCACTCGTTGCTATCAAAATGTATATCGGAATGGATATTGTTTACTTAGCTTATGTTGGCTTTGAAGATGAAGATAAGAATGGTTTAGCGTTAAACTTAAGGTATTTTTTAGAAAAAGATTTTGGAAATGGCAACAAACCGAGTAAAGAAGATTTAACTTTTTGGGAAAGCTTTTTAAAAAAAACACAACCCATTGATGAGTAATCCTAGCTAAAGCATACATTAGTAAAAATACTGTTAAATAGCATTTGCATAAGAGAATTTTTATTTTTTGAAAAGTCATAAAGCAGCTAATCTGGCTTTTGATCTACACAGAATAACTTTAGCAAAAAAGGAAGTTCTTCAGAAAATAAGGGTTCTTTTCCTCGCATATAATGATCACGTGCTTCTTTAGTTGCTTTTTCAGGAGAATCTGCTTCCACTTCGTAAACGAAATAAGCAAAATTCAAATGCTCCTTATCTGAAAGGTATTTTAAATCTAAAATTTTGACTCTAAAAATTTTTGCTAAAGCCATAAATGCTCTCCCTGCTAGTATATTTTCATCCGAATGGTTTAGAGTGTTTCACAAGGTACTCTAGTGGAGTACTAGATAGCAATAAAAATATTTATGAAATTGAAAAAATATCTTCATGATAAAAAAATCCGTTACCGCGATTTTGCTGAAAAATTGGGTATCAATGAGCAATCCTTAAAAAATATTGTTGCCTGCACTAGAAGACCCGGATTGCTATTGGCTCTAAAAATTGAGCAATTAACGAATGGTGAAATAACCCCGGCACAATTAGTAGAGGATTTTGAAAAAAGTAAAGCCAAACGGGTAGCTTTATAATCCGCCTTCTTTTTACTTATTTTCTAAAAGCATTTTTAAAATCAAATTTTTTTTAACTTTTAAAAGTTATTTTTTTTCTGAGGATAAAACATCTGTTAGGTAAATAAAAAAGGTGTTGGGATCTTTTTTTTTAAATTTTTGGTATTTTTGAAGTACAGATGCTTAGCAATGAAAAAGTTTTCGAACCAACTTTGTATCCAAGCTAAGATTGATCTCAAAATAGAAAGCAAGCTGCCACTCTTGTGTTTTTTTAGCCTGAGAATTTTCAGCGATGTTCCATGGAGGGTAGATGCGCATTGCCCGCTTGCCTCCCTTCCCATTTTTCGATAAAAGACCTTTTTCGCCTAGCACATCTTTCGGAAAAACAAACTGACCGAAACGGGTGGGATGGCGAACACTGACAACGTAAAAACAATAGGGGTCAGCTACATCATAGGGCTGTATCACTCCATCGCTTCCTCTTTTCCATAAAGTGACAAATTGTCCTGTTTTTTTTGGCGTCATTTTACCGATGCGAAACTTGTTCTTCTGATCATTCATTTCAAATTCAGCAGCTCCATATTCTTCACTTTCCAATTCTTTCATAAAATTTTTACAAATTAGCCCGCTTGGTTCATAGGCAAGCTCTTGAGCTGCATAAAAGTCTGGATGTATAGGGCTAGGAAGCATTTTTTTGGGGGATTCTGGGTTCTTTTTCATTGTATTCCAGACATGTTTTTGCTTGTTTTATAGAAAAGAAGTGGAATTGTTTTTCGCTAACGCAATAGACATAAGAATGAGAATAAGGGAAAATATGTTATCCATCAATTAATGAGTTTCCTGCATCAAAAAAAATTGCATTTCAGAAGAGTTATCTTTTTTTGCTCCCACCAATCAGGACTTTAATAATCTTCCTTAAAGTGCCGTCCAAGAGATGTTAAAGCCAGAAAATAAAGTGAAATTAGCCGCTATCTTAAAATCCCATATTGTTCCCGATAAGATTTCTTTAAAAGATCTAAAAACTGCGAATGGCACAGAATTAGACATCGTTGTCGATGGCAATGACCTCAAAGTAAATAATGCAAAGTTTGTCAAAAAGGGTACTGTATAATCTAACGGTATGATTTATATCATTGATTCTGCCCTACTCTCTTAAAAATTTTTAATCCTTAGGAAAGACGATTCCGAAGGGTGTTTCTTTGGCAAAACAATTCTTTGTAATTTGAAGCACTTTTTGGTATTGGCGCTGAAATAGCTTAAAGACAGCAATAATTAGTTGATGATAATAAATCGTAAACCGTTAGCAGAAAGCCATAAAACGTTAGCTTTACAGGAACATTTAGCCTCCTACACTTCTAACTCAGCTTTCCTAAAGTTTTGAGGCCTTTAGAAGTGTTTGTCTATTCTATAGGTGGACCCGTGTAAAGCCATTTCAAATCTTTAGAAATAGCGATTTTCTTATAGCGCTAACGACTAATCCAACTTATGGAGCTAAATGAGAAAAGACCCCTCAAATTTTATCAAGTAAACTTATAGCTTCTTCATCTATCAGATGCGCTTAGTCAAAATATAAGACCTGAGCTTTTTGAAAAGCTTCTTGGACTTTTTGATTGCTAAGTAGCGGATTTTCCCAGATATAACCTTCAGTGTAAAGCACATCCACAGATTTTTCGCTCGAGCTAAAGTCATCGATTGTCCATAAAAAGCCCTGATTACAAGTATGTGTTGGTGCTTGCATAAAAACTCTTATTTTTTAATTAAGAGTATGCAATTAGTTTTAGTTTCGTAAGAGCTGATCAAGGGAGATCTTGGACTTCGATAACCTGAGGAGTTAGAGAAAGATCCATGATTTTTATAGAAAAACCATTCAGAAAGAGAAGTACAAAAGCTACAGGGAAAAATACTAATGTCCAGAAGCACAACCAAAAGCGAGAGCCGTCGTATGAAAGAGAGTAGCTTTTTGGTTTAATATCAAAAGAACACGCTGTAAAGAACAAAACGAAGGCGATAGGGAAAAAGATGATAATCCAAAAAATTAACCAGAAAAGAGAACCATGATAATGAATTTTAAAGCGTTTTTCGTCCATTCTCTGATAGTAGTAAACCGCAAAATTAAATTAAAGAAAAAACAGCGCCTCACCCTATCTAGGGGCTTCTCTCTTTTTCATGAGATCACCATAGTGAAATAAAAAAATGACAGCCTAAATCAAGTACATAAAAAAAACAACGGGATCGTCTTCTTTATAAATGCCCATCTGTTGCCGAGGTATTTTCCTAAGATAGCATCGCCCATACCGAGTAGCGTTGTTAAAATAAAACCTAGCGCATCTTTCTCCGACATTAACACCCTAGCGAATAACCCAACAATAAAACCAATAATAATTGTCCAAATAATACTCATCCCTCCAACCTATATAACTTTTATTTCTGTAAATAGCATGTTAATAATTATTTACAAAGAGTGTTTGAATTTCATCTCATGTGTCAATTCGCTTACAGCCCTTTAGCAGAAAACATTTGATTTGCGAGTAGATGAGTATAGATAAGTCTCACGGTCTTGATTCAGAAATGTCTTGCAGTTGCTAGAAGGTAAAAAACAGCAACTGCAGGATCAAGGCGGTAGTTATTTCTTTTGGTTTGAGTTACTCAAAAAAATGATTACTTGAAAAACTCTACAGTTCTCTTCAATCTTCTCTACGCTTTTGCTTTGTTGCGACTTTTACCAATCTTCCCAGGTCTGAAGGAAACAATTCTCTTAAACAAAAGACCTGTCGTGATGATGCTATTCCCTCCCTTTGAACAGACAATGGGTCCTAATAAAAAAGATAATTCATCAGAAGTCAAGGAAAAATAAGGACCCTTTATAGCAGTTCCCTGGCTGATGTGGTGAGCAACCAGTGTAAAAAACTTAAACACCTCTTCGGTTTTGAAATAGGCGCTGTGGTTTTTTACTACAGAAGAGGTATGGATCAAGCAAGCGTTTTTAGCAATTGGTCTATGCTGTATCTCCTCATCAATACGTCCAACAGGTTGCGCGCGAGCTAAGAGGCGGAGCCATGGTAAAACCTGATCTTTGCAGGAATAAAGGACATAAATATTTCTAGCGTTGGATAATGCGCGTGGGAAAGAGGTGCATTCTACTCCATCACATTCGAATAAGCTTTTCTCTTCAACGGCCCCTCCGAGGAGGAAAAGATTATCAATTTTTGGACTGGCCTTTTGATTTAACGCATACATTGCGACGATCGTACCCATACTATGAGCTGCAATATCTAACTGCTTGGCTATCGGCCGGAGGGATTTTAGTATTTTGGGTAATCGCTCTTTTCCCGCACGTATTGCGTTTTTTTCAGCATAGGGGTATTCATGAGGCTTGGCATAGGCTGGATATAAATAAGCAATGACAACGTCATAGGTATGAGCAACTTTCTCAGAAACTCTCTGTAAAGTTTTCAGCGCGCTATCGTAACCTACAGTAAATCCATGAATAAGGAACAAAATTTTACGCTCCGAAAATTCTTCCCACTTAAAACTTTCATATTCCTTAGTCCAGTTTATTTTCCAAGTAGGAGGTTTAGGGAAATTAAACCAGCTTTTGGTGCGAGATTTAATAAACTGCACTTTTGCAATATAAGTTTTTAATGAAAATTCACGGTTATCGGTTATGGAGTCGAGATCGCCAATAACAAAAGTTTCTTGTTCCAGCTCCGAATTTACCTCGGGTTCAACAAAGGAATAGTTACGCCCTAGAGGCATCAGTTCGCTCTCCGAATCTTCACTACTTGATCCAACTTCTGTAATGTGTCCAGCCCTATTGTCGCTGTCAAAAGACCACATGCAAGAAGGGCGAGCGCGGGGCTCAAATAGATTTTCTGATTCATCGCTATTGTCGCTGTCAAGGTACCACATGGAAGAAAGGAGATGGTTGGGATGAACTCCACTTCCTGAAGAGCTAGAATACATTAAAACCTCCTAAATTTTATAAAATAAAGTACTTGATTTTTTTGCCGTTAATAAAGCCGGTTTAAACAATTAGTCCTTATATTATATTTAAATCTAATGTTTAATTCATTAAAATTATTAGTATTTTTAAAATTAATTTTTTATTTTTATGACCTTTTTAAAACTGCCGGCGGCCTTAGTAATTGTCGGGTTGTCTAAAATCCCATAAGCTCTAGCCAATACTCCAATAATCCCCCAATTACGTTATATTTCAACGATCCCAAATTTAACATTCAACAATTAGAATGGCGCTTAAATCTCTAGAAAAGTCTTATTCCGTAAACTCAAGCAACCAAAATAGGGTGGTACCGCAAATCTTTAACCCTTTTATTGGATGTTCACATGTTCGCAATCGTATAGTATATAAATAAAGAAGTTCCTTAAGTATTTCTGAAGAAGATTTTCTAGGTCTTTTTTCTATGATAAATTTGTGCAAATGGATTGAGGATAAAGCGCATTTTTGTTCCTTTGTTTTAAAGGAGTTATTCAAACTAGCTAGAGCAAGAGCTCTTTTTTATTGTGTGCATGTAAAAATCTGGAGTAAAAAGAAATAAAATAGCAAAATCTTAATTTGCTAAGCGTTTGATTATCTGGAATCTAGATTAAACTTGGTTTGCAAACGCAATTTTTAGACTGATGGCAAAAAATTTAAACTGATGGTGAAGGACTGTAAATGAGATATCTCGCAATTTTAGGGAGCACAGGATCGATTGGAAAAAATGCTCTAGCAGCAGCGAAGCACCTCGGTGAAGAAGTTGTACAGGTAGTGGCCTTAGCAGCAAACAGTAATATCGACTTGCTCGAGCAGCAAGCAAAAGAGTTTAATCCCCAAATTGTGGCTGTCTACGATCTTGAAAAAGCAAGAGAACTTCAAAAGCGCATTCCTCATATTCTTGTAATCGGGGGAATGGAGGGATTGGAAGCTGTGGCAGTTTGCGAGAAAGCCAACTTAGTGATTTCTGCAATAAGTGGAGCCATCGGACTTACACCTACAATTGCCGCTATTAAAGCAAAAAAAAATATTGGTTTTGCAAATAAAGAGGTTTTAGTTTCAGGAGGGGAGATTGTAATGGCGCTTGTCCGCCAGTATGGAGTTGAATTTATTCCTATTGATAGTGAACTAACAGCTATTTTTCAATGCTTAAAGGGCGAAAGCGAGAAAAGTGTTCAGAGGATCATTATTACAGCCTCAGGTGGGCCTTTTAGACACTACACTTCTCAGCAACTAGAAAATGTCACAATTGCTAATGCACTCAACCATCCTAATTATAAAATGGGACCGAAGGTCACAGTTGACTCATCTACCTTAATGAATAAGGGCATCGAAATGATCGAAGCCCATTGGCTTTTTGATGTCCCTGTCGATCAAATCGAAGTCGTTGTACATCCTCAGCAAATTATTCATGGCATGGTTGAGTTTAGCGATAATTCGTTGCTTGCCCACCTTAGTGATCCGGATATGATTATTCCGATTCAATATGCTATCACCTACCCTAAAAGGATGTCTGGGAGTTTGCCTCCTTTCGATTTTTTTAAGAATAATACATTGCAATTCGCAAAGCCCGATATGCAAAATTTTAGATGCTTGCAACTAGCTTATGACGCAGCTCGTTGCGGTAAAAGCTTACCGTGCTACATGAACGCGGCAAATGAAATTTTGGTTCATCGTTTTCTAAATCAAGAAGTCTCTTGGAAAGACATTGCCTACAATTTAGAGCATTTAATGGCTAAACATAAGCCACTATCTATAAACTCTCTTCAGGATGTATTTGAGGTCGACTCGATGGCTCGTGAAGAAGCAAAGAGGCATATTTTAAAAACTTTTTCTGCTAGGTGAGTTTAATCGCGATCCTAGTCAGCTTTTGTAATGACTTGAGTTGCTTTCGGTCAAGCTTTTAATTTCGAAATTTTGTTGAATAAGAGCAAGTTCTTGAATGGTCTGCAACTTACTTTCTTTCTAAAGAATACTCCGATCCTTTAACATACTTTCTAAAGCCTTTTTGAATGGTTTTCTAGTCGCATTTTAGCTTCATCATTTAGTAGCATAGCTGTATTTTTAAGATGTAGAAATAGGTTTTCAAGATGAGGGTAGTTTTGTGCGGCTTCCTCTAACTTATCGATGCTAATAGTAATAGACTCTACAAACTCGTTAAGCAAATGCTGTGACGGCAAAATATTAGGTCCCTGGTAAGGATAGAAGACAACAACTTCTTTTGCCGCTTCATCAAGCGTAACGAATGTTTTGAAAGGGTGTGCTGTGCTGAAATGCTCGATAATCCTGTATTCACTATAGCGATAAATTCGTACGCTAGAAGGAGGATCTAGATCATCAGCTGAAGATTGAGAAACGTGGTTAACTTCGACTTCTTCAAGGATAGAATTAACAATTGGGGCTATTGTTCCCTCTTGGCTCTGTGGAGTACCAACTGAACTTAAAGGCCGGCTAACTTGGAAAGGAGTTCTATGCAGCCGTTCCAGGCAGGCATACTCTTTTTGTATAAGGGTACTGATTTCTGTGGCTAATTCAGGCGAAGTTGAATTTAGAACTTGTTGTGCGTCACACATGGTGTTAAAACAGTGTTGGATTTGAGAAAGGTGTTCGTTTCCGCATTCAGCTTCAAGAGGATGACTATGGCTCCAATACTTGTTGAAACGAAATTGAGGGGCAACTTGATTCCAGGTTTGTCGTACTCTAAATGGGGTTTCTTTTTGAGCCGATTGGCAAGATAAGTTAGATTTGTCCTCGCTTTGCTTAGTACTATCGGAGAATGGATACTGGTTAGCAAGAGGTGGAGTATCAAGTCGTTTTAACAAATTATAATCGTTTCGATAAATCATACGAAGCTCCGAAGCTAATTCAGAGGAAAGATCTAATTTGTTAATATAATTAAATAACACATAGAGGCACTGGGTAAGGTTTGAGCGGCCTTCATAGTGGCATTCATCTTCATGATGATTATGTGCCCACTCTAAATCTACGATGAGTTTAGCATCACTCTGATTCCATATTTGTTGAATTTTAGCTTTATCTGCCTGCTGTTTGAAAGTTTGGGAAGGGGTGGATCCTTCTTGAAAGTACTGTTTTGCATTATCATGGGAAATCATGAATAGTTACCATTGTTTAATTTAGAGATAAATAATAGTTCTGCCCTTTTTTAAAAACAATATTATTTTTTTAATAAAAACTTTTATTTCACTCATAATTCATAACCATTGAATAGTAGAGTGAGGAGAGTATGAAAAAAAAATGGTTCCTAGGAAATTCTTAGCTTGTGAACAAATTCTTCTAAACAGAAGTCTCGGCTTATGGCTAACATTTTTTTCCGCTCCTGAAAAAGGTTATTTTACCTTGAATCAATACTTATCTTTGGAAAATAATAACCTCCGAGATAAAAAAGTATGTGCATGAAATTTTTTGCGGATAGAAAACTCATCAAATACCTTGCTTTCAGCCAGGATCATTCCCTCACACAAGCTTTAGTTGAAGCCAAGATTCCTTTAAACGATCAGAAAGTAGAAATTGAGATGGGCTGGCCTGGCTTGTTGGAATACCTGGGTCAAGATAATCTTTTCAGCGATTTTCCAAAATTTGATGAACAAAATGAACTTTTTAAGTTTGGTATGGTCGCTCTGTCTAAGGACGTTCCAAAAGATCTTTTGCAAGAAATGTATGATCAAATTTTTGTTGAGTGTCTCACCAATGTTAAGGCTCTTCCTATTGTCAATCCGACTCTGTTATTAGATACTCTGCAGAAAAAAAGAGACTCTCAGCTTAGTGCAGAAGAGTTTTTGTCTAACTCTTTAGATACATTTCATAAGTGGACTAAAGAACAGCCCTATCAAGCTCTTCACAATCTCACACTCTACCTTGCTTGGGATCGTGTTTGTGTCAACCTCGCTATCTTATTTGAACATATTTCCAAAAATCCCACAGTACTAAATGGTCTGAATGTCCTTAAAGAATGTTTGTTGGAATCCTTTCAGCATATTACTGCACAAAAAACCGCAACGCCTAGCTTCTTTAGGCTTATCGAAGCTCTTTTTGCTTATCAAATGCGTCCAGAAAAACTTGAATCGCATAGCGAAGAAGAATGGCGTATTTTATGCGATGGAGCTAATGCTCTCAAATCAAGAGAAACTTTAGCAGATGTTCCCCATATAGATGCAGCCATAGTCCATGATAAAGATGCCCATATTGATCGAAGTGCATTAAATATTTTGGTATTAGAGCCTGAAGATACGCTTTATTCAATTCTTGCTTTAGCTCAATACACAGTCGATAAATTAAAAAGGGAAGAGCAAGGATGGCACTACACGCTGGCTCCTGTGAAAATTTTCTCAATTAGCGAGGAGAAGGGGAGCCTTGTATGCAAATCAACAATAGATAGCATAAGCTAGTTGAAGTTTTGTCTTCTCTTTTTATTTATCACCATTGCAATCAATGAATTTAGCTGAAAAATTGTATTAACTTTTTCTGCAATGACAATAAAGCGGCCATTTTTTTGTGAACAAAGGACATCTAGCTTTAAGCTATTTTGTTGTCGCTACAGACAAAAGCAATTCTAACAGCCTCAAGATATCTACGTTAGCGCCCTAATGTTTTTTGGTTTAAAAAATGTTATAGCCTCTCAACGTTATCCAAAAGGTTTGAAGAATTAAGTTTAGCTGAAAATCAATCTACGATTAACGTACGCTTCTAGCTAACAAGTACTAATGAACGCCGTGATTAATTCTAGATAGCCTTCTTTCCTCTTTGATCTCCTTAAGAAATAGAATAAGATCTTTTAATGAGATGGCCGTTTCTGTGTTACAGCTCCCTTCTATTCTTTCAGCAAATCGGATAACCCCATCCGCTTCGTGGGCTCCTGCAAAATTAAGTACGGGATAGCGAGTGCATTAATCCTCAATTTCTTTAGTGAAAAGAGGTCTAAAAAAAATATCGCATGTTGCTACTGAAGAGCGCATTTTTTTTGTTAAGGTGTCATAGACTGCCAACCCTGTCACAAAAGTGTGCTTATTTCCTGATAAAGAATAAAGCAGCGCATAGGCTTCAGCCATTGATCCAGGCTTTTCTAAGACTTTGCCATCGAAAATCAAAAAAGCATCAGCTCCTATAATAATACCCTCTTCCTTTCTTGCGACAGCTAAGGCTTTGGCTTCAGAAAGAATCACAGCCATTTTTAGAGGATCGGGGTGGCGAATCGCCTTCTCATCGATATTGGCTGGAATGCATTCGTAAGTAAGCCCTAGAATTTCCAAAGCGCGTTTGCGAGTAGAGGATTGTGAGGCTAATATTAATCTCGAAAATGGGGGCTCTTCATTTGTCATAATAACTCATAGATTAAATAAAAAATTGTGTTTTCAAAAAAGCCTCCCTTAGATCTTCTAGAATTGAAGCTTTATTTTTAGGAGAGTAGGGTTTGCGCAAGGGATGATCCCAAACAGTATGAGGCCATGCCGGATCACTTTCTTTCCGAGCGATCACATGGATATGCAACTGCGGAGTTTTGTTACCAATGGCCGCTACATTTAACTGCGTTGGTTGAAAAGCTTGCCATAAGATTTTTTGAGCAAGATCCAGCTCCTTCAGTAACTGGACTTGATTTTGTATGGTAAGATCCATCATGCGCGAAAGATGAAGAAGTCGCGGGACAAGTATAATCCAAGGATAATAAACTTCATCCTCGAGTAGAACTCGCGATAGAGGGAGATCGGCAATAAAGGATTTATTCGCTAAGTTGGGATGAAGCTCAAAGTTCATACTATGCTAACTGATTAATGAAATAATGGGGGGTATCTTCAATAGAAAGATGGTCAAGCGCTTTTGTACCATAATGAGCTATTCTGTCTCTCATCATGCCTGTTGCAAGGACAAGCGCAGAGGATATACCAAATTGATTAGCCCCTCTAATGTCCGTTTCAGGTGTGTCACCGACCATCAAAATTTGCTGCAGATGATCAATGCTGTATGGCTGCAAACAATGCATGGCCATTTTAAACATCAACTTTCCTGGTTTGCCAATATAGAAAACTTTTCCTCCTAATTCTTCATAAAGTTTAGCAAGAGCGCCTTGACGAATCACGGCTTTTGGTGGAGCTCCTTCATGTGCAAAGTGATCCGGATTTGCGCAAACAATCGGTAACTGTGTTTGAACCAATAATGCTACCTCATCTCTAAAAAGATTAAGATCTGTTTGGTCTTTGCCATCTAGATGGGGGATAGAAAGATAAATAAAGTCTGCTTCTGCAGTGGTTTTGGTTTTCTTAAAGACAGTGTTTTCGAAAATGGTTTCCGAAGGTGCAAACTTAGGATGGTTTGCAGAAGAGAGGTAAAACTTCTTATTGGGAATTGGAAAAGGCAGCTTTTGATTTAGGAAAATTTGCTTGGCCACTTCCCCAGAAGTGATAATGAAATGATAATGTTGGTTTTTATTCAATCCGTGCTTTTTCAGCTTACCTATTTCATTTTGGACGAGCTGAGTTGAATTTAAAACAATGCCGATAATTTTCCCTTCCGAAACAAGTTTTTCCATGACTTCTCTACAACCCGAAAAAATGCCTTTACTATTTCCTCCCCAAAAAACACCGTAAGCATCCAGTAGAATGGCTTGAAAGTTTTTTGCAATAGCTTCGATGTTAGTGTGCACTTGGATTGAATGCAAAATGACCTCCTAGAAAAAAGCTAGTATAAGTCATCTTGAATGTTCTAACAAGTTATTATGAAACCTTACGGTTTAGAGTACAAAGAAGAGGGGAAGCTCTTGTGCATTTTGGGGCAAAAAAGCACCAAAGTTTATAGCGTGAGGGGTCTACTTCTCAGCTAAATTTGAAACGATCCACTTTACGCGGCAGTACTCTTAGGCCCTTAAGCTCTCCCTCATTTTATTCCAATCCGGGTCTTTTCTAAGCTCTTCCTTGAGCTGTTGATCCCTAAGGCGATCTTCTTCTGTTTGTTCTTTTTTGATATCCCAGCTCCTATTATCTTGTCTCTGGTAGTAGTTGCGCAGATCGCTTCTTAAGTTTTCTCTTCTTAATGTATCTCTTCTTAGATTATCTCTAAGGATATCGGCTTTTCTATCCTCGTAAGAATAGCTAAGGCTTTCTTCGGAAGAGATTTGAGCGCTAAAAGTCAAGGAGGGAAGGCATACAGATAAGATTAAAAACAATTTTTTCATGTGAGCCTCTTATTTATGAAATAATCTTAATTATAATTAATTATTAAATTTAAAACTTTAGTAATTTAAAAAATATTTTATTTAAACAGTAGCTCTATAATATTCGATTTATCTAGGAAGGTCTTTACTATAAGTGATTTTTAGAGTATCCTTTTGATACAATTAATTTTATCTCATCACATATTTCCTTTTTTTGGAGAACGTTCTTATGACTTTTAAAGACTTTGGCCTACATCCCGAACTTCTGCGCGCAATTGATGAAATGGATTATAGTCAGCCGACCCCCATCCAAGAACTAGCAATCCCTCTCGTCTTGGAAGGAGGCGATGTTCTTGCTGGAGCTCAAACAGGAACGGGAAAAACTGCAGGGTTTTCTCTCCCACTCCTTCAAAACTTAATCAAAAAGGGAGGACGAAAACAGGGCGTTCGCGCTTTAATTTTGACTCCAACTCGCGAACTTGCCAGTCAGGTAGAAGAAAATGTGCGTGCGCTAAGCAAATATTTACCCCTTAAGTCTAATGTCGTTTTCGGAGGTGTTAACATCAAAGCACAGATTTCTGCCTTGCAAAAAGGAGTAGATGTATTAGTTGCGACTCCGGGTCGTTTATTAGATCTTGTGAGTCAGAAAGTAATGAGCCTTGCACATATCGAAATTCTTGTTTTGGATGAAGCAGATCGCATGCTTGATATGGGATTTATTCACGATATTCGTAAGATTTTGGGAATTTTGCCTAAAGAACGTCAAACCCTGCTCTTCTCTGCAACATTTTCGAGTGAGATAAAAAGATTGGCAGAAGATCTTCTAAACGACCCTAAAATGATTCAAGTTGCCGCTCTCAACTCCACTGCAGATAGCGTGTCACAATTGATTTATCCGGTAGATAGTAAAAGAAAGCGCGAATTACTCTCTTTTCTTATTACCTCTAACGAATGGAGACAGGTTCTCGTATTTTCGCGTACAAAGCATGGTGCAAACCGCCTTTCTGCACAACTTACTGAAGATGGAATTCCAGCCGCGGCGATCCATGGAAATAAAAGCCAAGGAGCTAGAACAAAAGCTTTAGATGATTTCAAAAAGGGTAAAGTGCGTGTTCTTGTAGCAACAGATATAGCTGCGAGGGGTTTGGATATTGATCAACTTCCCCATGTTGTGAATTTTGATTTGCCCAATGTGCCTGAAGACTATGTGCATCGCATTGGAAGAACGGGCCGAGCTGGAAATAGTGGTGAAGCTATTTCTCTTGTTTGCATCGATGAACACCAGTTATTACGCAATATCGAAAGAATGCTGAAACGTAAGATTGATCAAGTGGTTATTCCTGGCTTTGAACCAGATCCAACTATTAAGGCAGAACCCATTATCAATGGTCGTCGCCAAAGTAGTGCAAGAGGAGTACCTCATGGAGCCTCCCATCAGCTCAAAAGGCCTTCACAAAATAGCAATAAACCCAGGATTGGGTACGAGTTCAGAAAGCGCCCTCAGCCTTAAGAACCGACTTAACCCTTAAAATTACGCCAGCATTTTTGGTCAATGGGGCAGTATTTCTGATGGACCTCGAAGTAAAATCTTGAGCTTTTTGAATCCATTTAAAACTTTTTAAGTCGAATGAAAAAATCGAGATTTAAATAGAGTTGCAAGAAATTGCGGGGATTCATAAGTTCAACTTTTATACATAAAGTAATGAAATGGAACTTTTCCCCTATTACGTCGTTGTTGGTTTCATCGCACAGATCGTAGATGGGGCCTTAGGAATGGCTTATGGCTTAATCAGCACAACATTGCTTCTAAGCCTTGGGTTTTCTCCTTTGTCTGCTAGCACCACAACCCATGCCGCAGAGTGTTTTACCACTGCTTTTTCTGGAATTGCCCATCATCAATTCGGCAATATCAATCGTCGACTTTTAATGCGCTTGCTGATTCCCGGCATATTAGGTGCTGCAATCGGAGCCTATTCTTTAAGTGTACTCGATGGCGACAAAATCAAACCACTGATAGCTCTTTATCTGATGACTATGGGGATTGTTATTATAGCTAAAGGTTTTCGTGAATTTCCTCCAAAATTTGTAGTGCAACATCTAATACCCCTTGGATTTTTTGGTGCCTTAATCGATACCTTGGGTGGAGGGGGCTGGGGCCCTATTGTTTCATCGACTCTTTTGGCAAGAGGGCATGATGCAAGAACAACAATCGGTAGCGTTAATGCATGCGAATTTTTTGTCGTAATCACTGCTTCTCTAACTTTTTTTTTGAGTGGATCTTTGGTTGGCTGGGATATTGTTTTTGGGTTGGCTTTGGGTGGAGCTGTTGCTGCCCCATTCGGTGCTTGGCTTTGCAAACATATGTCCCACAAGTACCTGCTTTTTATTGTAGGAGCGCTCATAATAGGTCTCAGCCTTAAAACTTTCTGGGATAGCCTTTTGCCTTTCTTTTTTGAAATCCCTTAAAATGCCTTAGAAGATCGATTAGAATCTATGCTATTTTTTATCAAGCTTTACAGGAAAAAATTTTTAGCTTTAGTCAATCCTTCATAAATAGAAATGCGCAGGTATTTAAACGCCCTAGATCAAGTAGAATCCAAGGCGCAAGATAAGTTTTAAGATTTAATGTTTTTAAATCTTTTTGAGACATTTTCCCAGTTAATATTATTGAAGAAAATATCGATATACTTGTTTCGATCTAAGCCAAATTGGGTAATATAGGCATGTTCAAAAACATCCATAACCAGGATGGGGGTTGCTCCTGAAAGGTGACCTAAATCATGTTCATTAATCCATTCATTGATCAATCTTCCGTTTTTGGGTTCAACATAGGTGACAACCCAACCAATTCCTCGCATGAGCCCAGTGGAAACAAAATCTGCTTTCCATTGATCATAGCTTCCAAAGTCCTCATTCATTTTGGTAATTAAAGGATCATTGGGTTCAGGGAATGAAGTTTTGCCAAGGTTTTCAAAGTAATATTCGTGGAGGAGCATCCCATTAAATTCCCAGCCAAGCATTCTCTTCAGGCCAGCGAAATCGGGCGTTTTACTTTGGTTATTAGTGGAAAGTTCCTGAAGTTTTTTAAGGAGTGTATTTGAATTGTTGACATATCCTTCATAAAGCTTAAAATGCATTTTTAGTAGAGAATCGTCTAAACCTTGGATATTACCTAAAAGGTGATCAAAATTCTTCACTTGATAATTTGCTACATTCGGTAATTGCGCCTTAATTTTGTCCTCTGTTTCTGCAGCAGTTAAGGCTTGAAAGCAAAGTCCTGCAGTGATTAATAAATAGTAAAAAGCTTTTTTCATGAATTTTTCATCCTTTGGAGTTTTTTTTGTAGATATTTTTTCGTCATGCAAATAAATACATTTTTAGAGGAATGATTATGTTGTATCGTATTATTTTATTTTTTACTATAGCTATTCTTGCCCTATTTTTGGGGTATAAAATGATGCATGGTAAAGCGGAAAAATTGCCTGCAAGTTCTGAGGAGACTATTATCCCGCCTCTAGGGCTCCCTCCTATACCATGGCCAGAGGACAATCCCTACACTAAAGACAAAGCAGAACTAGGTCGTTTACTTTATTTTGACAAAAGACTCTCCTCTGATCAGACAATTTCATGTGCCTCATGCCACAATATTCAATGTGGTTACAGTGATGGTAAGACGATAGCAGTCGGTATTAGTGACTATCTCGGCACCCGCAACAGCCCTACCATTATCAACACAGCATATGCTAAGCATCTTTTTTGGGATGGAAGAGCCTCATCTTTAGAAGAACAAAGTAAAGGGCCTATTGCAAATCCAAAAGAAATGTCTGCAATCATAGATGCTGATGAAGCACATCGCCAATGTGTGGATCGCATCAGGAATTCAAAAGGGTATAGAGCATTATTTATGAAGGTTTTTGGCACAGAGGACATTACCCTTGACGACATTGCAAAAGCGATTGCCACTTACGAACGCACCCTGCTTTCCGGGAATTCTCCCTACGATCGTTATCAAGCAGGGGATCGTTCAGCGCTCACTCAGGAGCAAGTGCGCGGTTTAGAACTTTTTAATAAAGTAAAGTGTTCGCATTGCCACACGGGCTTTAATTTTGGCGACGATCGTTTTCTGAATATTGGGATTGGTATGGACAAGCCTAACCCAGACACAGGACGGTATGAAATCACAAAAGACGATAGGGATTGGGGCGGTTTTAAAGTGCCGACTTTGCGGGAGATAGAACATACCCCCCCTTATATGCACGATGGTAGCCTGCAAACGTTAGAAGAAGTGATCGATTATTACGATAAAGGGGGGATCAAAAACAAAAATCTTCATCCTCTAATCAAGCCCTTAAATCTATCACCAGAAGATAAACAAGCGCTGGTCAGTTTTTTAAAATCCTTAAGTGGTGAAGGATGGAAGAATTTTAAAGAACCAACCCAATTTCCTGAATAACGAGTAATTGTTGAAGGCTAAAAAACTCACCATTTTTTAGCCTTCAACAAAATCTTTTAGTTAGCAATTTTCACAATTTGTTTACCTAGGTTCTCCCCTGAAAAAAGACCCAAAAAAGCTTTTGGGGCATTTTCTAATCCTTCGACAATATTCTCAATGTATTTTATTTTGCCCTGCATCATCCATTCGGCTACCTGTTGAATCCCTTCTTGGAAGCGTTCTTTGTAGTCTTGCGTGACAATAAAGCCTTTTGCAAGAGCGCTTTTGGCAATTAATGTCCGGAAATGGCGTGGCCCAATGTCCGGTTGGTTAAGGTTGTACATAGAAATTTGCCCAGAAATAACTAACCGTGCATGCCAATTAATCAGTTTCATCACCTGATCAGTCACATCACCGCCAACATTATCGTAATAAATGTCGACTCCTTTAGGACATGCTTGATAGAGTTCTGTTGAAAATTGAGCGCTTTTATAATTGATGCCAGAATCAAAACCAAGAGTATTTGTGATGTAGTCTATTTTTTCTTGGGTACCGGCAATACCCACTACTCGGCATCCTTTTAGCTTTGCAATTTGCCCGGCGATCATTCCAACCGCGCCAGCGGCGCCTGAAACAACCACAGTTTCTCCTTCTTTAGGTCGTCCAATATCTAACAGGCCAAAATAAGCAGTCATACCGGGCATTCCTAACACGCCCAGCGCTGTTGAAATAGGGGCATAACTGGGATCGATTTTTTCTAAATCCTTGCCTTTGGCAATATTATAAAGAGCCCAATCAAGGTGTCCTAATACAATATCCCCTCCTCTAAAATGAGGGTGCTTTGATTCGACAACCCTTCCTACAACTCCCCCTGTAAGTGGGTGATTTAATTGGAAAGGATCGGTATAGGAAGGCGTGTTAAACATACGTAAACGCATGTAGGGATCAACGGATAAATAGAGGGATTGAATGAGAACATCTTCTTCTTGCAGTGGGGGAAGAGGTGTTTCCTTAAATGCAAAGGTAGAGGAACTCGGTAATCCTTCTGGGTAGGAAGTTAGGATGACTTGTTTATTTGTAAAATGCGCAGACATACTCGACCCTTATTTGTTGTAGCAAATGTTAAAACTGTGCATGGATTCCAGCACTAATTTCGTAGCTTCTATGCTTAGTGGAATACTCACCCGAACATTCCAAAAAACCATAGATTTGCTCATTGAATTTTTTGGAAAGATTTAGCACATATTCAAAGGCATTAGTGCTGAGCGGCTGGATTTTTAAATTAAAGGAACGGCCAAAATTTAAAAACCGTATTTTCATGCTTCGCGCATTGCGGTAATTGTTATGTCGCCAAACTAATTCCCCTTGTAGGCCTATTCCATGTCTAAAAGGCTGGTAGAGATGTACACCCAAACGGCTTGCCAGTAGGCTATAGCCCCTATTGGTTGCTTTAAGGTTTAAAAGGGAAGCCCTGCGTTCTTTCGCAGTGCTGCGATGCAAATGAGTGAACTGTAGCCCCAAAAATGGTTGAATGCCCATATCTAAAAAATAAATATTTTGTCCTATTTCACCATAAAGTGTT
Organism: Chlamydiales bacterium STE3; assembly: GCA_011125455.1. Taxonomy (NCBI): domain Bacteria; kingdom Pseudomonadati; phylum Chlamydiota; class Chlamydiia; order Chlamydiales; species Chlamydiales bacterium STE3. The sequence goes on from VKHO01000018.1 coordinate 20,865, forward strand.
CCGTCCGCTAGAGTAAAGTGCGATTTTGCATGAGAGATACCGCTAATCCCTAGTTTTCTCTGAAGTTTACATTTTCCAAGCCCCCCAATGGCATTAAATGACAAATAGTAGGAGGGGAGCACATAAAAACTGTAGAGAGCAAATTTTCCTTGTTGCAACTTGCCCTGGCCTCCTAAACGATATTTAAGTTGGCTATTAATATAATTGCCAGCAAAACCTACCACCCATTCATCGCTAACAAATTTCGAAGCACCTCCCGACACATCCCATTCACTATTGTAATAGGTTTTATAAGGTGTGGAAAAGCATCCCTTCCCTCCCCCTAAGTTTAGCCAGCTATTGCATCCATAGGCAGCGGGTTCATAATCATCAAAGCACTCCTTGTAGAAAAAGGGGACTAGCGCATCAATACGCCTTAGGAAATGGTTATTGTTCTTCTCATCCAAATAAAGAAAGCTGATGTACTGCTCGCCGCTCATTTTGCTTAATGACATCCTTAAATCGTCAATAGTCTCTTGAGCGAGGTGGTTAATCAAATCGAGTTGAGTCTCTGAAGGCTGGGTGAGAGTGTCAATTTGGGCTGCAATTTTTGCTTCGTTGCATGTGAATGCGCTTCCTGCAAAATTAGGTGTTAAGCTTAGAAAGGCCTTGTTATTAGTATAGTGAATAGCTGGTAAAAAATAAGCATTGTTCAATTTTACATTTTGAAAAGAGTTTAAAATCCCAAGGTTACTGTTAACGACGACATACTCTTTTCCAATAGCATAAGTGCCATCAATAGAAAAAGCTTGAAGCTCTCCGGAAAGAGATGCTATGCCTTCTGCCTGCACCAAACTGCTTTGCCCATTCCCATTCAAAGGGATCTGCAAAATGCTTTCTCTACTTTGATTGTAGTTTCCTCCAATGGTGAAAGTCCCGATAGTGTTATTTCCCGGAGAAAAAATTGCTCCTGGAGCTATCGTTAGATCATTCCCAATTTTTCCATTACCTAAAAGTTTCCCTGATTGAATGAGGGTATTTCCAGTATAAGTGCTTTCGCCATTTAGACTTAATGCTCCATTTCCCAACTTAGTAAGGCTTCCGCCAAATCCGTGAATGGTTCCTTCAATGACCATATCCTGATTGAGATGGCCGATGGCAAGATGAAAGGCGTTTAATGAGACAACGCTGTTTGCGTCAGTATTCAAGGATCCTAAAGTGTTGTTTTGGTTTAAGGTCAGTTGTGATGCATTTAAATTGATACGAGCTGAGTTTCCTTTAGCAGTGTTATTAAAAGTGACCTTACTGTTCTCTGCATTAATCAGGCAAGAATTTGCAGAACTAGAGCCTTGGAAAGTAACGATTGATGTGGATTTAGCGGTGATAATGGCATTATTGGCCTGGCTGTTATTTTCAAAAGTAAGTGTTGTTTTGCTGATATCTAATTGGGCAGATTGCGCTTGTGCTGTATTTGCGAACACAATGTTGCCGTTATTGGCACTTGTTAAGTAAGCCGAGCCCCCTTTGCTATGGTTAAAGAAGGTAACAGTTGCACGATTTCCTGATAGGACAATTTGGGCTTTGTCAGCAGAAGAATTTGAAAAAAACTCTAATAATCCTCCTGATTCACTTAAATTAATGTGTGCATTAGAGGCCGTAGCATTGTTGACAAAGCGTATTCTTCCTGAGTTTGCGATATGATAGAAAATCTTGTTAGATCCCGTTGAATCAGCTGAAGATTGATTAGCAAAACGCAAGATAGAGGATGATCCGTTAACAGCAAAATTTTGGTCTAAATGTCCAAGATTAACGACCCCTTCTTGATCAAGGATGAGCTGTCTTGAAACAGATAGTTTGAGAGTGAAGTTAAATGGCGTGTTATCTACAAATTTAATTGCTTGAAAGACGATATCGCTTTTTGGTGCGCCTCTCAATGACGGACTAAATGAAGTTGCTTCTGCACTTAAAATGGCACTATCTGCAGTGCTTGGAAGCATTTTAGAGCTCCAATTTAAACTTTCTAAAAAGTCGTTGTCAATTGCTCCAGACCAAAAAATATCAGCAGGATAAATAGTGGTCATGGTGAGGGCTTGGACTAGCAATAATAAGCGGAATAACATACTACCTTGTCAAGAATTTTAAAAATCCTAACAAAGGAAAAGATTATAAATCAAAAAAAAATTAGCATTTACTATGCGTTTCGGCGTAGCTTCTAGAGCAGAAAAATTTTTTTTTGGCAAAATAAAAGGTTAGGGTGTTTTCTACTCGTTTGCCTTTTTTAAAGGTCATCTTTTTAAACACAGGCAAAGCCATTCGAGGAGATGATAGCAAACATTCAAGGGGAGAAAAAAAGTATAAACGTATGCAGAATAGTATTAGATGGCTTATTTTTTTAAAAAATTGCTCTAAAAGTGTTCTAGTACAGCATTCTAAAATGCTTTTTTAAAAACAAGTCCGTTATCCAAACACCCTAAATCTTGCTCAAAGAACTAGATGGTTCTGAAAAAGTTCTGAGTAGAGACATAAACTTCTCTGCAAGCTATTTAGATTTTCCAGCTGAAATAAGAAAACGATTAGAGTAAACAAAAAGATCTTTTTCAAAAAATAAAACCCATTTTTCTTGTTTAAAATGAGTGAGAGCACACCTTTCCATTTATTTTCTTTTGCCATTAATTTGACAAATGCCTAGACTCATAGTTGTAAGTGCAATTGAAAATCCAATTGTGTAAGCAACAAAAGTATCTTAGCTTATAGTAGCTAATTTGCAATTTTGGTAACTTGTTGCCAAAAAGTTAGAAAAAAAGATAATATAAGTCTTTTACTTAGAAGGTTTGATTGAAAACTTTTCCATCTTACTAGTCTTTTTGCATAACATAAATAACCAGAGGATCAGAAATGAAAAATATACTTTTAGCAATACTTTGCGTATTTTCTTTTTCTGCTACATGTGCAGGTAATACTGCTGGTGATAAATTAGATAATGTAATTGATAAAACAAAAGATACGTACCACGATATAGAGAACAGTACCAAAGATACGTACCATGATGCTAAGGATAGAGCCAAAGGCACTTGGGATGGTCTAAAAGAAAAATCCGAAAGTGCGTATAAAGATGCTAAGGAAAGAACTGAAGGCGCCTGGGATGGTCTAAAAGAAAAATCCGACAGTGCGTATAAAGATGCTAAGGAAACTACTAAAGATATTTGGGACAAGACGACAAAGACTTACGAAAAAACAAAAGACAAAACTGCTGAAGCTCTAGAAAGTGCAAAAGAGAAAACAAAAGAAGCTTTCGGGAGAGGAAGAAGTAGGACTGAAGAAGCCGCTGATAAGGCTAAGGAAGCCGCTGACAAGGCTAAAGAGGCGAGTGAAAGAGCAAAGGATGCTACAAAAGAGAAGTATCATGAGCTAAAACACGAGCTAAAAAATAGGTTTAAATAAGCCTTGTTTTTGCAATTTTAAGTGTTAAAGGTAAATTATTTTATAGTTAATTTTTTATCTAATTCCACTTGTATACGTCTTAATCTAATCCCTTCATTCTCGAATAAGGGTGCGGAATAAGACGTGTATTTCTTTGACTTTTACCGCCCCTCTAATCCTTCCTTCCAATTCCATTTAATCTCAGTCTTTATTAACTGCAGCGGCTGCATTGCTAATCAATGTATTCCTTTAGATATTTTCTAACTCTCTAATAATAGTAAATGGAGAGAAGTAAAGTGTATTTTCGACAATACATCAACTATTGGTGAATCGTCCTTTGCTTTTTTCTGTATTTGAATAATTTGTTATTCTGAATGTCCCTTTGTCATTGTTTTTATCTCAAAGCAATTCATTTTGTACAAAATCTTTATTTCTTTTTGGATGGTTTTTAGGGGGGCAAGTTGGGTTAAAAATAATCTAGAATACTATTGAAAAAATGCATCTTGAATAAAGCTAGATTCAGCTTACACTTTTTTAACGGGTCAGACTACCAAAGGATTTTTTAACAGGCGGGGGTAAGTGGGATAGGTTGATTGATAGCTATAAGTAAAAATTAAAATGAGAGGGAGTCAATACAAGCCTGCTACCGAGAATGTTGCAGGCTTGTGTTGAGCACTTTTAGCGGCTTGAGCGGGGTTTAGCTTCTTTGAAATTGCGTTTCACCGGTCGATTTGTATTGGTAGCAAATTTCTTGGGTCCCTCTCCACTAGTACCTGCGCCACGTCTTTTTGGCATGGATACCCCATGAGGATGATCAAAGGAGCGTTCGCCTTCTTTTCTAAAAGGTCTTTTTTGACCAAAAGAGCGTTCTCCGCCTTCCTTGAAAGGGGGCTTGCGATCAAAAGAGCGTTCGCCTTCTTTTCTAAAAGGTCTTTTTTGACCAAAAGAGCGTTCTCCATCTTCCTTGAAGGAGGGCTTGCGATCAAAAGAGCGTTCGCCTTCTTTTTTAAAAGGTGCTTTTTTGCCAAAAGAGCGTTCTCCATCTTCCTTGAAGGAGGGCTTGCGATCAAAAGAGCGTTCGCCTTCTTTTTTAAAAGGTGCCTTTTTGCCAAAAGAGCGTTCTCCGCCTTCCTTGAAAGAGGGCTTGCGATCAAAAGAACGTTCTCCGTCTTCCTTGAAGGAAGGTTTGCGGTCAAAGGAGCGTTCGCCTTCTTTTTTGAAAGTTCTTTTTTGGCCAAAAGAGCGTTCTCCGCCTTCTTTGAAAGAGGGCTTGCGATCAAAGGAGCGTTCACCTTCTTTTCTAAAAGGTGCTTTTTTGTCAAAAGAGCGTTCTCCGCCTTCCTTGAAAGAGGGCTTGCGATCAAAGGAGCGTTCACCTTCTTTTCTAAAAGGTGCTTTTTTGTCAAAAGAGCGTTCTCCGCCTTCCTTGAAAGAGGGCTTGCGATCAAAGGAGCGTTCACCTTCTTTTCTAAAAGGTGCTTTTTTGTCAAAAGAGCGTTCTCCGCCTTCCTTGAAAGAGGGCTTGCGATCAAAAGAGCGTTCATTTCTATTGAAGCGAGAACGTCCGCCAAATCTTCGCTGTTGTTGTGAGCTTGATGAATTATCTCTTACTTTTGGTTCCATTCCTTCAATCGTTAAGACTGGTAAAGGTTTGCCGATTAAACGATAGATTCTCGCTAGCACATGATCTTCTCTATAAGTTGCAAAAGTAATTGCATTGCCCTTAGCTCCTGCACGGCCAGTTCTTCCAATGCGATGAACAAAGTCTTCTGATTGGAAAGGAAGGTCGAAGTTAATGACGTGGCTTAATGAGGCAATATCAATTCCTCTTGCTGCTACATCTGTAGCCACTAGAATCTGAATAGTTCCTTTTCTAAGTCGATTAATTGTTTTGGTCCGCTGTCTTTGGTCCATGTCACCATGAAGAGCGCCGGCCAAGTAATCATTTTCTTGTAAATAGCTTGCCAGAACTTTTGTTTGGTTAATCGTAGATGTGAAAATAATCATTTGCGTCATGTCGACAGTTTCAAGGAAATAGTCTAAGATACGCATCTTATGATTGATATCGTCAACATAGTAAAGGCTTGTCTCAATGTTATCTTTTAATGACAAATCTTGTTTGACTCTAATTTCATAAGGGTTTTTTTGTAATTTTCTTGAAAAAGGGAGAATTTTGTTATCAATAGTTGCGGAAAAGAGCAGCGTTTGTCTTTCTTTTGGAATGTCCCCAGCAATTTGCTCGACGGCATCAATGAAGCCCATATCTAGCATACGATCGGCCTCATCTAATACGAATACCTTCACAGCCGATAAATCAATGCGTTTTTGATCTAAATGATCGATCAATCTTCCTGGCGTAGCAATGAGGATATCATAAGGCTTTGAAAGAGATCTTTTTTGAATCGGGTAAGGTACGCCACCATAAATGCAAACGGTTTTCACTTGAGGAAGATACTTACTGTATTTTTTGGTTTCATCAGCAACTTGCACGGCAAGTTCTCTTGTTGGTACTAAGATCAAAACCTGAGGTCCATTATTTTTTTCACTGGGACTTGAGGATAGCAGATGGAGAATAGGAAGCATAAAGGCACCAGTTTTACCGGTTCCTGTCTGGGCTGAGGCAATTAAGTCACTACCGCTAAGAATTTTTGGAATAGCCGCCTCTTGAATTTCCGTAGGCGTTTTGTAGTTGATCTCTGTCAAAATCTTTAAAATTCTTTCTTCTAAATTAAAATGGGTAAAATCCGACACAAATATATCCTATTTAAGGGTTAAGGTGTTCACCAGAGTGAACGCTATGTTGCTCTTTTGAAATGAGCTAATTTAGAGAAAGAGCCTTTAAAGATTCCTTTTACTGACAAGACTTGGGAGTGTTGTGCGCTCTAAAACCACACAATTATATAATAAATTACGATTAATTACTAGATCCTTATGAAAAAGGAGAATGTCTTTTTAATATTAGCAATTGTAAAAAATCAATTGTTATTAAGCTTACCCTATATTCCTGTCGTTTAATTAAAAAATTAACATTATCAATAATGTGATAATCGTTAATTAAATTCAATTTAAATGTTTCTAGATGTTTACTTGCTTGTTTATAAAAATATCCTTTGATTTTTTTTCTTAAAAAAAACTAGAGTAACCCTTTCTAAAGCATAGCAAAATTGATGGGATCACATGGAACTTATACTTCGACTCATGTTTGGCTTTCTGTGCCTTTACCCTGTGGCTGCTTATTCCACTGATCTTTTTCCTCCGAGTGTGACATTTATTCAAAATGCAACCACATTTGATCTAAAGTTGACAGGCATAGCTCATAGAAAAAAATTTTTTATTAATATTTATAGTGTGGCAAGCTATTTAGATTCGCGAGCGGGGAGTGAGAACTTATTACAAGAAATCATGAAAGATGAAAATGCAAAGCAGCTTATTGTGAAATGGACCCACGATGCAGATAAAAAAAGAGTGGTAAATGGGTACCAAGATTCTTTTCGTCAAGAGCTTTCGCAAGTTGAATATAGCGAATTGCAGTCGGAAATTGCTCATTATCTTTCGTTTGCTCGAGATGTAAAAAAAGGCGATGAGTACATTATCAGGTGGCTACCCGGGGGCTACATTGAGGCTATCATCAATGGGCAGTTTATCGGCAGTATCAGTAATGCTCGGTTTGCTAAGGCTTTATGGGGGCTTTGGTTCAATCATGAAAAGCCTGCACCGCAAAATAGCTTATTAAGTGCAGGACTGTAGATGACAAGAGAACAACACTTAGACCCTGCCTCTTATGCCGAGCACGATCGCAATGGATGAGGGTTACGATTTGTTGAGCCCTTTAAGCATTAGAAAATGTTCTTTGCGTAACCGCATTGCGGTTTCTCCAATGTGCCAGTATTCTGCGAGGGATGGGTTTGCAGAGGATTGGCATCTTGTCCACCTTGGCAGCCGCGCAGTTGGTGGCGCAGGATTAGTGTTTGTCGAAGCTACAGCTATTTCTGCTGAAGGAAGGATTTCACCTTCAGACTTAGGGATTTGGAGCGACGATCATGTAAAACCATTGGCTCGGATTGCTGATTTTGTTGAGGCAATGGGAGCTGTTCCAGCAATCCAACTAGCCCATGCGGGAAGAAAAGGGAGTTGTGATAGCCCCTGGAACGGTGGAGCTAGCCTATCAGCTGAGCGAGGTGGATGGGAAGTTGTAGCGCCAAGTCCAATTCCTTTTTTTGACAAAATGCCAAGAGAGCTTGATGTTGAAGAGATAAAAGGCGTTATCAATGCATTTATTATGGCAGCAAAAAGAGCTCTTCAAGCTGGTTTTAAAATCATCGAAATTCATGCAGCTCACGGTTATTTGCTTCACGAATTTCTCTCGCCTATTAGCAATCAAAGGAAGGATGAGTATGGCGGCAGCCTAGAAAATCGCATGCGTTTGCTTTGCCAAGTTGCAGAGCAGTTACGTTTTATTCTTCCAGAAGGAATGCCGCTTTTTGTGCGCTTATCTGCCACTGACTGGGTTGAAGGAGGATGGGATATTGAACAATCTATTATTTTGGCTAAGCGGCTCAAAGAAATAGGCGTAGACTTGATCGATGTTTCCAGCGGGGGCATGGTTAAAACAGCAAAAATTCCTGTTGGCCATAACTATCAAGTGCCTTTTGCGGAAGCCATAAAAAATCAAGCTTCAATGTTAACCGGAGCTGTGGGCTTAATCACGGAACCAACTCAGGCGAATGAAATTATTACATCAGGTCAAGCGGACCTAGTTTTTATCGCAAGGGAGTTTTTGCGTGAACCCTATTGGGCGATTAAAGCGCAGCAAACGCTGAATCAAAATCCTTCCTGGCCTATACAATATGGTTATGCCGTACAAAGACAGCGATGATTTTTTTAGCATGACCTAATTACAACACTGTCAAATTAAAGAAAGTAGTCTTTTTCATTAGTCGTTTCTTGTTTTGCATGCATCGATGGCTAAACTTGGATAGCCTCATTCTGCTTAATAAGCTTATTAAGTTAAAATTGGTGGGAGCCAAGTCGGAATTTTAAAAGCTGTGGGCCATTGTGGAGATATTTTTTAAATAGCATTTTTTCTATGTGAAATTTATTGCAAAAATCCACGGAAAATCATTTCATTATACCCTTAGACCTCTTGCATAATTTCATTTGCTTGCTAAAGTTACCCTTTTTGGCGCTTTTACCGTTAAATTTTTCAACCATATGTACGCATATGCTCTCAAAATTTTCCGATAAATTCACTCAAAAAAGATCAAATTTTTCAAGCAAAGCAAGTTATGCAGGAGGTCTATTAATGAATGGATTTAGTGAGAGTATGGAACTGATAGAATGGAAAGACTTTGAAAAAGTTCACCTTGTAGTGGCCACGATTAGAAAAGTTGAGCCATTTCCTGAAGCAAAAAAGCCCGCTTATAAGCTTTATGTAGATTGTGGTGAAGAAATAGGCGTTAAACCGTCAAGCGCTCAGATCACGGCGCTATATAGCAAAGAAGAGCTTATCGGCAAACAAGTACTTTGTGTCGTTAACTTTAAGCCTAAGAAAATCGGTTCTTTTGTTTCTGAGATATTAGTTACAGGATTTATTCTAGGAAATGATGTTATTTTAGCAACACCCGATACAAGCGTTCCCAATGGTCTGAGGTTGGCATGACCATTCTTCCCTTGCTTGCTGATGGAGAAGACAAAAGTTCTCCCTTTGTCAATTGTCTAAGAAATAACTATAAGCATCTACGTAAATGGGCCAAGAGAACGGAAACGGATTGTTTTCGCATTTATGATCGAGAAATAGCCTCTTACCCTCTTGCTATTGACTTCTATGCGGGCCGATTCTGTGTCCATTACTTTTCAAAAAGTTTGCAAGAAGAAGTTCCAAAAGAAATGCAGGAAGAGGTGAGCAAGGCACTTGAAAAAATTTTTGGCCGATTTCTTATAAAAATTTACTGGCGTATCCGCGCAAGGAAAAAAGAGACCAGACAGTACGAAAAAATTAACGAAGAAGAAGAATTTTTCGTTGTTCACGAATACGGTGTAAAATTTTGGGTTAATTTGGCAGACTACTTGGATACTGGTTTATTTTTAGATCATCGTGAAACAAGAAGACTTGTCGCAGCGCATAGCAAAAATCAACGCTTGCTAAATTTATTTGCGTATACCTGTTCTTTTAGCGTACATGCGGCTTTTGCAGGAGCTGCCTACACTAAAAGCGTCGATCTATCAAATACCTATACCCGTTGGGGAGAGCAGAACTTTTTGCTAAATGAATTTTCCTTGGAAAACAATGTTGTGGAAAGGGAAGACTGCTTAAAATTTTTAGACGGAGAAGCCCGAACGAAAAACCGTTATTCGTTGATTGTTGTTGATCCACCAACAATTTCCCGCTCAAAGAAGATGGATAAGATGTTTGATGTTCAAGAAGACTATGTTCAACTTTTAAAAAAGGCTCTAAAGCTGCTCTCTACGGGAGGAATCCTCTTTTTTAGTACAAATTCAAGAAAATTCGTTTTTGACGTGTCCTTATTTCCACAGCATCTTGTTGAAGAAATTTCCTATAAAACTCTGCCTATAGATTTCAAAGATAAGAAAATTCATCGTTGTTGGAAATTTCAGTCTACGTCCTAAACCCTAGCTGCGTATTAAACAATAACTATTTTCGATAAGTACCTATTAGTTGGTAATCGCTTTGGCTCTCTTTTCAAGACAGGGCTTGTGACAGTTACCGATTATTTATCCAGTACGCAATATTTAAACGCTGTAAACCCAAGTTTGGGAAGGCCATTTGGCATACTCTATCATCCGAAAAAAGCTTTAGGAGAAGCATCGACTGGGCAAGCAATAGCGCGACAGACAATCCTCCCATGATTCCTTTTTAGCAGTGGGAAAGGCATGAAAATAGTTTTTAAAAAATTTTCCATAAGTTTTTAGGAGAAATTTTAAAACCTGGGAATTGTTAGATAGCTGATAGTGCTAGCTAAAGCAGCTCCTGCCAATACATCGTGAGGCCAATGGGCTTTTTATGAGCACACCGGCCGATTGCTACTCCTATTTACAGCAAGAAAGGAAAACGCAACAGCAAGGGAGAGGATAGAATGGCCATACCTTACGACTAAAAAAGCAGGGTCCAAAAAAGCTGCAGCTGTGTTGCCCGAGGGAAAAGGGCGACTGCTTCCTGTCGGCAGTTTTTCAGGAACAATTCTTTTTAAAATTTCCAAGCAAATCGGAGTAATGAGGATAGAGAGAGCAAGCCATCCAAAACCCTTGTAATCTTTTTTGAAGAGAGCATAGCCGCCTGAAATAAGAGGAAGGCTACCTGGCCGATATCGGTATAAGCTGCAATCCATAAATGTGGGCACGGAGTAATAGTGGGCAGATAAGAACTTATCATATTTGGATGAACCCATTTATTAATTTAAAGTAGTTTAAATTTGAATAAACATTCACCAAAAAATTCTTTAAGCTAAAATATGATTGGAAATTTTTTAAACCTTTAGGGCGGTTAATGTAGCGTTTGTGAAATTTTGTAAAGAAAAGAATATGCCAGAAAAGCTTTTTCATCTAAGTGATGGGCTGTGTTGAAAAATTCAATTTTTCAACACAGCCCAGGTAACTCTTAAAAAAATAAAGGTTAAAGTAGATCTTATGCGCTAGATTGAATAGAATACTTTCGCAAAACAAGGAAGTGAAGAATGAATGAAAAATATAAGCAGGATTTTATTCAAGCTGGAAGGATGGCCCAGCAAGTACGTGCTTTTGGTAAAGAATTAATTAAAGCTGGAGCTTCATATAATGAGGTTATCACTAAAATTAAGGAGAAGATATTTTCATTAGGAGCAATTCCTGCTTTTCCTCCTCAAATAGCTCTAGATAACGTAGCTGCGCATTTTTTACCTCAACCCGATGAAGATATTATTTTTTCCCAAGAAGTGATCAAATTGGATGTGGGAATATGTTATCAGGGTGCTATTGGTGATTGTGCAGTCACAGTAGACTTATCGGGCAAATATCAAGCTCTAATTGATGCTGTTGAAAATGCTTTGTTAAGTGCTGAGCAATCTATCCACGTGGGGCTGCCTATTAAAGAAATTGGTAAAATTATTGAAGAAAAAATTTTCTCGTATGGATTTAAACCTGTAAAAAACCTTGCAGGCCATGGGTTAGGAATTTATAAGGTACATATGGCTCCCTTAATTCCTAACTATTGTGACAATTCTACAGCTATCGTAAAGCCGGGCATGACCTTTGCCATTGAACCTTTTGCTACCGATGGAAAAGGTCTTATTTATGAAGCAGGGTGCCCTACAATCTTTTCTTTGGTGCGTGCCCGGTCTATTCCATTATCGGTTCCTCGGTCTTTGATTGCAAAAATTAAAAGTTTTAGTGGTCTTCCTTTTTGCATCCATGATCTTATTGAAAAAGAGCTTGAACTTCCTGAAATTAGGCATCATATGGCAGAGCTACTTAAAGCAGGGGTAGTTGTAGGTTATGCTCCTTTAATAGAAGAAGGGCAAGGCATAGTGGCGCAAGCTGAAAATTCTGTATTAGTAGACAAAACGGGAAGAGTTTTTATAACCACACGTTAGGAGAAGAAGCTTTTAGCCAATGGCTTATTGAGCATTTAGACTTGGGGGAAATAGCTTTGCCTACAAACTTACTTCCAAATTTTATTTTGTATTTTTTCCGTGCAATGCTCTGATAAGGTTTAAAATGGTACTCAAGGAAAGAAGCCTAGTGCTGAAAAGAACGTAGGACGGACGAGACTGAGGATGAAATTTTTCCCAAAACTTGCTTCGACCATGCAGACGGAAGATTTTTTTTACAACTCTAAAGCCTAATTGTGCTATCCTCCTAAGGAGGGGATTAAAGCCTTGCATTGAACCTAACAACTCTGCAGGAACGGCTCCCACAGTGACAAAAGAGTAACCTTCTGTATGCAATTGTTCAAGAACACTTGTAAAAAGCAACTCCGGCGTGCCGTGAGAGGCTTCAGGAGTGATCATCAAGTGATTAAGAAGGTATCCATGATGAGATTCTAGCGAACTAATAGTGACAATTCCTACTATCTTTTCTTCTTTCTGAGCATAAAACCAGCGTTTACCGAGTCGATGATTGAATGTATTAATAGATGAAATGTGCATTTGTGGGCCCACGCGTGATTTTAACCACTGTTCTCCAACTTCCAAAAGAGCTTTTTCTATTTTTTCATCATAAGGAATGTACTCTCTGATAAAAGTATGCTCTTTTTCAGCATGGCGTACTTTTCGACGAACCAAACTTCCGTAATTGCCCTTATAGTCCTTAGGATTGGAGCTTGGGTCAAAGAAAAGTTCGGAACCGAACTCTACTGAAGATTGGCAAACGTGGTTGATCGCCCATTCAGAAAATCCTGGCGACGTTGCAATGTAAACCGTGGTGTAGCCCTGTTTTTGGCAGAAAGCTTGAAATGCAAGAGCAAGTTTGCGTTGCTCCATTGGAGATGCAATAGGATCACCAAAAACAATAGCTGTTTTTGACTCTAACTTGTAGCCAATACACCCTTCAGTAGTAGGATCTTGAAAGATTAAGCATAAGGGATCTAAAACGGCATCAGAATTTGCCCCACCCCATTTTCGGACAATTTCGATCATCGGATGTTGAGTAAGGACATCTTGTGTGCTATCAAGTTTTTGCATAGTAACTTCCATTTAGAAGACAGTTTTTGAGCCTGCGGTACCAGATTTAAACGATAAGTTTTTATTTAACGAGAAGTTTAAAGGAATTTACACCCCGGAGCCGAGGAGGTGCTAGCCAATTAAATCCAAGCCATGACCTCTTTTAAGTAATCGATGCTTGCGCGGCAAAATCCGGGTAGATTTTGGGGAGATCGATTAGAGATAAAAGGGCAGCCGATGACAACGGCTGCATGTCCTTAGTTGGACTCCGGCATCCATCCTGTTGCCTTTAACCGCTTCGTAAAAAGTATTTTTATCCTTTTGATGACTTTTGCAGGAATAAAAATCCGATCAGCATGGCAAATAAACGCAGTCAATTTTCTTCTTTGTCCAATTGCCGTCTGATCTCTAAAACTTAAGATTGGTGTGCAATTTGTCTGGCATGTATCCTCCAAGAATAAGCAAAGCATTGAAATCTACGACTTGTCTCACATTAAATGAAGCATCAGCTTGGCAAGGTAAAATTTAAATTAAAAAATTGTGTTGAGTAAATTTGATAGGATATTAATTAATCTGGATGCAGGCAGTAACTTAAGCACCTATCCCAATATTCCAATACATACAAACAATCTCTTTCTGATTATGCCAACTCAGTTCTATCTTGGTGATGAGGAGACTATTCTCTCTGCGCTGGCCAAAAAAGTCGCCTGACTTATCTCAATAGACTTCTAGAAGGCTTTTAAAGAATGCTGCGATCTATCCATGCTGTTATAAAAAGAGAATCTTTACTTTTTCGAGTATGTTTTTAGCCGCTTTGTGAATTTTTAAGAGCCTGAAGCCCATCCTTTCTCTAAGAGGATAACCCCCTTACTTGTCCCAATGCGATTTGCTCCAGCGGCAATCATGCTTAAAGCCTTTTGAGCAGAATCGATGCCCCCAGAAGCTTTTATGCCACATCTTTCACCGACAACTTGTTTTAGCAAAACGATATCATCAATCTCAGCGCCACCTTGAAAAAACCCAGTGGAAGTTTTTACAAAATGAGCTCCTGAGTCAATGCAAATTTTAGCCGCTATGCGTTTTTCATCATTGGTGAGCAGGGAGGTCTCTATAATCACTTTAATAATTGCCTGTGGCACTGTTTCTACAATTTGGCGAATATCAAGTATTACTTCTTGATATTTTTTGGATTTCAAAAAAGAAAGGTTCATCACTATATCAAGTTCATCAGCACCATTGGTAAATAGTTGCTGTGCTTCAAATGCTTTGGCCTCTGAAGTGTTAGCGCCAAGAGGAAATCCCACCACAGAGCATACCTTCGTTGAAGAATCTTTAAGAAGCAGTTTTGCAAAAGGGACCCAGACCGGCAAAATGCAGACTGTAGCAAAATCATGTTGAATCGCCTCTTGACAGAGTCTTTTGATGCCTCCTGCATTACATTCCGGCTTTAAAAGAGTATGATCAATATATTTATTGAGGGATCGAAACATTAGTCTGCAGCTGATTTATCTGTTAAAAATTGCCAACGATCGAACAAGACCTCTAATCTTGCTTGCGCATCAGCTAGAAGACGATAGCATTCCAAAGATTTTTGTGCATCGGTAGATTGTGCTGCCAGATTTTCTTGCAAAAGACCAATCTCTTGTTCTGCTTTAAGGATAGCTTGCTCCATCCCTTCAAGCTCCCTTTTTTCATTGTAGGTAAGCTTTTTTGTTGGGGGTTTGAACTCTTGAGGAGTAAGCTTTTTTTGCTTTTCTTCAACTTTCGGCTTCATTTTGTTTTTAGCCTGTTCCCACTGCTGCATATCCGCAAAAAATTGTTCTTCGCTCTCTGTTCCAAGTCCTATAATTTGGGTACAGACTCGGTCCATTAAACAGCGATCGTGAGAAATTAAAACAATAGCTCCCGCAAAAGTCATCAAGCTATCTTCAATGACTTCTAAGGTAGGAATATCTAAATCGTTGGTCGGTTCGTCTAAAAAGAGAATGTCAGCAGGCTTTAGCATCAAGCGGGCAATGAGGATGCGTGCGCGTTCACCACCAGATAAACATCCTACTGGCAGTCTTAACCTATCAGAAGAGAATAAGAATTTTTTCGCCCAGCCATTGACATGGATCGATTGCCCTCGATAGGTAACCGTTTCGCTAGTCGGAGATAAGGCTTCTTTAAGTGGGATGTTTTCGGGGAGTTGCTCACGGTGCTGATCAAAATAGACCAAATTCAATTCATCCGCATACTTGACAGTTCCTGTGTCTTGTGGAATGAGCCCAGCTAAAATCTTTAATAGAGTGGTTTTCCCTGTGCCATTTTCTCCCACAATTCCAATGCGACTTCCGGGAGTTAATATAAGGTCAACCCCTTTGAATAAGGGTTTGCCTCCAAGAGATTTGGAGAGATTTTTTGCTGTTAAGAGCTTACGCGTTTCTCTTTCTGAGGCGTTAAATTGGATATCTGCTTTCACCACTTTATTGCGCTGTTGGACCTCAGATAAGTTGTCAATGAGTTGGTGAGCTCTTTGGATGCGAGAACGTGATTTAGTGGTTCGCGCTTTAGGAGAGCGCCTTAGCCATTCGATCTCTTCTTTTACAAGAGAGTTTAAGCCGATTTCTTCCTGCCTCTGCACTTCTAAAAATGCTTCTTTGCGCTCCATGAAAAGGCTAATGGATCCTTCGCTGCTAAAAAGTCCCTGCGGATAGCAGCGATTGATTTCCACAATCTTGTTACAAACATTTTCTAAGAAATAACGATCGTGGCTGATGACTATAAGGCCGCGTTTTTCTCTTTCCAAAAATTTCTCTAGCCAAAGAATACCCTCTAAATCCAAATGGTTAGTCGGTTCATCGAGTAGAAGCAAGTCTGGATCAAGCAGGAGGGCTCGGACAATATCTAAACGTTTTTTCCAGCCCCCTGAAAGGGTAGAGGCATCTTGAGAAAAATCTGAGAAATGCGCTTTGCTGAGGAGGATTCTAGCTTTTGAAAGAGCTTCTATATCGTTAGAAGGAACAAGGACGTTTTCAAGAGACATTCCTACAGGAAAGTCGGGGTCTTGGCTTGCATAGCCGATCCGTAGACCTTGCCTTTTGGAAAGAGAGCCCCGATCGGGGTCTTCTAGCCCTACCAATATTTTTAGTAGAGTGGACTTCCCGGCTCCATTAGGACCAATCAGTCCAATCCGATCCCCAGATTCTATTGTAAAGGAAAGGTCAGAGAAGAGAGTTTGCGTTCCGAAGGATTTTTCTAAAGAATGAATGCCAACTAAAGTCATTTTGTAAATTTTGATTATAAATTTAGAAGTAGTATATCCAATATTAGTGTAAATAGGGAACCTATTTATTCATGAGAAAGCTTCCCAAAGTTAGCTGAATATTTCTTTTGTAAATATTATTTTTTAATTAGATTGCTAATTGTGGCAAGACGAAGATTGGAATTACTTTTGGAGGAGCTTAATTATGGCCGGGCTATTTATTTTATTTGCGAGTTCTCTTTTAGCAATTTTTCTCTATTTGAGGAAGCTTGCAATTACCTTAATTTGCACTAGTCTAGCTCTCACAATAATCATGTTTTTTTATCATTCTATAGAAGCTTTAAGGATGAATTGGTAGGAATGGAAAGAAATTTAAACGCTTTAATTTCTGTGTTGCTAAATGCAATTCTATTAGCAGCTTTCGAAGTGCAGTTTTTTTGGCATGAACCCTCCTGTCCATTGTGTTTGATGCAAAGACTTTGCATGATTTCTGTTGGAATCTCAGCTTTACTCAATGTCCGCTTTGGAGTACGCACCTCACACTATGCATTAATGCTACTTAGCTCTTTGGTTGGGGGAGGAATAGCGTTGTATCAGATTATTTTAACCATTTTTTCTGGATTTCCTCTTTTTGGGCTACCTGTTTTCGGGTTAAGTCTTTCTCTCTGGTCATTTATTGTGTTCGTTTGCTGTATCCTAGCAGTAGCCTTTCTTCTTTTGCTATACAACCCATTGCGCGCTGAAGAGGTCACCAAGCAAGGACTAACACTTTGGCATCGGTGCGCTTTTGCTTTTGTATTGATCATTGTAATTGCAAACAGTGTAACAACATTTATGCAGTGTGGACTTGATCCTTGTTAACTTAAAATCACAGCACGGCTCTCTTTAAAGAGAGATTTAAATCCATCTTTCAATAGAGGCAGGTAACATGCAACATTGTTTGTCCTGGGACTAATTAGGCAGAAAGCATGCAGGAGTTTATTGCTGGCCTAGCGCGTGAGCAGCATAAAGATGCTAAAACTGTTGAGAAAGAATTTTTTCAAAATGTTCGTTCTTCTTCTATTATTCAAAGATTTGCCGCTTGCAAGGAGGTCGCACATGTTGTCGCCTTTTTGTGTAGCCCCCTTGCTTCTGCGGTTACTGAGGCTTCTATTCGTGTGGATGGCGGAACCATACCCACATTTACTAATGCCTATTTTTTAACTTCAAATTATCTAACACAACCGCAACCAAGTGGGAAAATACTTGGAAGTTGATGATCAACACCTGCTAAGCCATTAACATTTCCTTGCTTTCAGGTTATAGATTTCTTATTCTTCTAATTAATCTGCCATCTATTGTTTATTCTTCTTAAGGACTAAGGGCTCAATTCCTAGGGTTAAAAAAATGTTAAAAAATGCAGAATAATTTTTGTGCATAAAAAATACATGGCTGGGAAGTTTTATAAAGCATGGTGAAATCAATTAATATTGATTCCAATTAAGATGATGCTTTACGCTTGTCTAACAGACAAAATTTTAGGATTTATTAGTATTAAGTTTTGAAAGTTAACTAAGAAATAATTATAATTATAGCCTACGAATAAGGAGGTTTTATGTCAGCAGCAATTACAAATAAGGAAGCTTTTGAAGAGTCGTTTCTTTATGATAGCATGTCAAAAGAAGACAAAACGAGAAAACCTAGCGAGAAGGAAAAATCGCAGATAGGGCGTATTTTAGCCAATGCGGCTAAGGTTATCGGTTATATTCCCGTCGTTGGGACGATTTCTTATATTGCTCTTTCCATATTTGGTGTTTTAGGTAATAAAGATAACAACACGAGTTGGAAAGAGGCAATTCATAGGGAGAGATTTATGTACTTGAGAACAGCGCTTTCAGTTTTCCCACCTCTTCTAATAGTTGTGGACGCTACAGCTGCAATTTGGCACGCGGTGGAAAAAAAACGATCACAGGCTCCTGCCTAAGTGCTAATGTGATGATGATCAGATCCAAGCTTTCAAGCCCTTTTTAAAAGTAGTGAGAGTTTGGATCCCTTTTTAAATATCTATAAGAAAAGAATTTATAGATTTTTCAAATCCCCAAATCTCTTTTCATTTAAATAGTTCATTAAAAAATGCTTCTTTGAAATTCTAAAAACTTCATTGAAAGGTAAATGGTTTTAATAGTACATTTATTGCTTTTTATGAGTGATAAGTGGATATTTCAACTAAAGCACTATTTGTCGTATTTTTCTCCTATGAAAAGTTGAAAAAAGACTCGATTTATCCTAGATCAACAGTCTTAAAGGCTAACTTTTTCAAGGCCTCTGGGTACATTCCGATAGTAGGTACAATCTCCCATTTAGCCATGCTCATATTGGGAACGATAGATTTTTTTGTAAAAGGACGAAAAAATAAGACTGCCTTAGCTTTCTGTTCTTTAAGAACAGCACTGACCTGCTGTCCTGGACTTTTGCTCATTATTGATCTTATTGTGACTCGGCTAGTCTGGACTAAAAAAATTAAATTTAGAGTTTAGAAAAATGGCAACTTCTCTTTCCTGGAAAGACAATTTTTTATTTACCTTTTCCTATGGATTCATTACTGAAAGATCCCAATCGCCGAGAAGCATAGTAGCGGTGAATATTATTAAAGGGTCTGGCTACCTACCGGTTATTGGAACAATTATTCATTTAGCAGCATTGCTAGCGTTAGCGGCTTCGCAAAATAAGGATAATTTTTGCAAAAAAGGACTTATATTCTTTTCCTTAAGAACGGTGCTTACTCTCGCTCCACCTATTCTTCTCATAACAGATTTTGTGGTCGCGCACTTAATTTTGAAAGAAATGCACGCAATTACCCTAAAGGAAGTGCCGCAACAAGTGCCAAATAGTTTAGGCGTCAGTTCTCCAAAACTACCCACTATGGCTTTTGAAAGGTGATTTGTTTGTAGACTTCACTATCCTCTAGCATCTTCTATCGCTTAGGTTGCTATAAAGAAAAGTTTATGGATTACAAGCTTTAACAAAAGCCAAAAAATATAAGGTAAACAGATATCCACTAAAAGCAACCAAAACATGATAGAATCTTCTTTAAAATAAACTCGTATTTTGTGAGTTACAGGGTGTAGGTATTGAAAATACTCTCTTTTTGCAATCCTTTTAAAATCTGCTTTAGAAGAAGGGAACAACGAATCCTTCACGGGAAGTACTTTCCCCGCCGGCAGCTCAAGTGTTTTATTTTGAAAATTCAGCTACCCCTATATTTCGTTACCATCCGAGTCTTTTTTAAGTAAAATTGAAAAATCATCCCTTAATATCCACCTTTTTTTCAGCTATTATCGCCAAACAAAACTGGCTCCAAATACTAAAAATAGGGGGTAATAATTATTGTACAAAATAATATTAAAATAATTCGTTTGCCCCTTTTCATAAATTAATCCTTAACAATGCCCATAAAATATACATTCAAAGAGCTATAGGGGAAAATGTAAAAATTGGCAGTCGCTTAACCTTTTGATCTTAACCTTGTTGAGTATGTGATTTCTCATAAAAGCATAAATATGTTAATACGAATGAAAAAGGAGATTATATGACTGCTCAAAATCCCAAAAACACAAGATTTACCTTTGAACTTCCTTCTATTGAGCATAAAAAATTAAAAGCTTTAGCCGCGTTAAACGGCCTATCTCTAAAAGACCTTATTTTAGAGTGTATTAGGGAGAATCTTTTAAGCGAAAATGTGCCAAATGAAGAAACCATCAAAACCTTTAAGGAAACGGACTCTAGGAAAAATCTAGTTCGCTACAAAAATGTCGACGATTTGATCGATAAACTTGAGCTTAGATAATCCTGTCTGTTGTCACGACAAAACGTTTCGAAAAAGAAGTTGAAATTTCCAAGAAACGCGGAAAAAATATGGCCAAGCTTAGGGAAATTATCAAGAAGCTTGCTGAAGAAAAACCATTAAAAAAAGCATCGCAATCACAAACTAGTAGGAAATTTTAGAGATAGATGGGAATGTCACGTTGAGCCAGATTGGCTATTAATCTATCACAAGACAGAAACTGAAATCATTTTCGAAAGGCTTGGCTCTCATTCAGATCTTTTCAAGTAATCTAACTCCTAAGAAACCCTTGAACATTTCCTCGTGATACCATTAAAATAGTAACTTACTATTGCTTTGTGAAATGGCTCCAGAAGCCGCTGAAATTAAGAATAGCCAAGCTTTGGATTTGTTAGCTTGACTTTTCAAGGGGCGCATAGCAAACAATAAACACATTCTTGAATAGCCCTATCCAAGAATGTGTTAGAAGACAAGCCTCTGTTTCAAGCTTTTAGTTTTTTCATTGTCTAGATGACATAGGGAATCATTTTATAAGGAACAACTGAACAGTAGTTTTTCCAATCAAGGCCATATTTTCTTGCACAACGTCGGTCATCACGGAATGCTCTTTCTGTCAGTAAAATGGTTAAAAAAATGACGTAAAAATAGGGCATAAAGTTGCTGAATAATGCTGGGACACTCCAACAAAAAGCGGCGAGGATTTCAGGTAAATAGTGAAAATGGCGAGCAATACCCCACCAACCTGAAGCGAGCAAGAGGTTTTCCTTATCTTCTCCTGATTCAGTTGTATAGCGTGCTTTAATCAATAGAGGCTTCGCCCCCCAAACTTGGCACTCACCTGAAGATGACCTCACTTTTTGTCTCTGCCGGTCAGCAAAATAGTTGGAGAGAATACTGAATGTCCCAATGGCGAAAATGGTAAGAGCAAGGGGCATTCCAAGATAGTTGGGATGATTGACAAGATAAAGTGTGGGAGAAGTGTAGATGCCAGGTACCCAAACTAAACAACCCCAGCAGATATAGTATCCAGCTCGATCGTGCATGATATCCAAGGAGCGCAAGTAGCCTGTTTCCCAGAAGAAAAACTTTGTGATATAGATCAGTTGTAGAGCTACAGAAACAACCATAGAGTCGCTAAGGCCATATAGCTGGCTTTGTTTTGCTGCAAAAGAGAGGATAATCAACGGCCATCCCATCATGCCAAAACGGCAATTAGTAAACATTTTAATGTCCCAGCCCATCACACGAGGGTAGAGCTCTGTTCCCCAATAATAATCAAAAATAGGGTTTCCGGAAGTTCCCGCATCGGTTGAGGAGGGGGCAATTTTTCCTTTAAAATATAAAAAGAGACAGAACAGCAGACTAAAAAAGTTTAAGGCGCCAAGAAGGCCTCCAAAATTGTCGTAAATAATTGTAGGGGAAAACAATTGCAGAGGGTAGGCTCCCAAATAAAACAGGACTAGAGTAATAAAAAAACAGGTTACACCATTGGCTTTATAGACAGGTACATTGCCTTTAGGCGTAATAGGGCCATAAAAGGTTTTTCCCGGAATAGCTTTCATGAGAAATAATTGCAAAGCAGAAAATGCAGCAATCATTTGCCATGCTTCTTTTGTTCCAAAAAATAATGGTGCCCAGATTTCGTAGATGGTTTTAAACATTCCCTTCAAAGTAAATAAGAGCCATAGGTTTTCAAAGGAGCCTTGGAGATAAACATTCGTAAACCAAAACAGGATCGCTGCAGGAGGGCAGGCTGTCATTAAAAAAAGAGGAATGATCGTTCTTAGTTTCGACTGCACCCTTTCTGAATGATACATGGCTTGTAGGCTGCTCATAAGCGTTTTTTCTCTAGGGTTGGTTAAAAAAATTCAAAATAATCAAATGCTATTAATTTAGTAAGAAAAAAATGTTTGTAAACTGCATTGCTATCCTCTGCTTTTTAAAGCAAGAGGCGATGAATGGTGCTTGATGAGGTAGCAACGCTACTAGGCTCCAACGTTTTTTCTCTTCAACGCTGCTATGTTCCCCTGGTAAAATTCTTGCAAACCTGTAAGGTACTTTTATAAAAAAAGTGCGGCTTCTAAAACTTTATTTATGGCTAATTTTCATTCCTTAAATCCCTCTGTTGAAGCCTCGAGTTTCGACAAGGAGTAGTCCCTTCTCCTCATCGATCATTTTCCATTCCATTCGTAGTCAAAAGTAAAGGCTGCGGGTATTGTAATATTGTATTTCTTACTTGTATTCCAAATTTCTTTGAAGATAAAGGGTGTAGCCAAAAAGGGAAGGGGGTCTTTTGTGGAATAAACTACGTCTTTAATTGACAGGAGGTGTTTGAGGAAATTTTTCATAGTGTTGCTAGGAAAGGAACTTCTCTTCCAGCCATAAAGCAGCATGCCATGTAGAATTTGTTTTCTTGCTCCCTCTTTAGCTAGAATAAGTGAAGAATCCGTATTAAAAAAAGCTTTTTCAATGTGATCCTTTTCACTGAATAAATGAATGCCACTTGTCGCTCTCGGATTGCATTCGATGGCAAAAAGCTTTCCCTCAGGTGTTTGAATAAAGTCAAAGGCAATTTGTCCAGTAAAGTTTATTTTGCCTATGAAATTTTCGATCCAACTTAAAATTGCAGGATGATGAACAGATTCAAAAACGATGCAGGAATTTCCATCGATAGCATATTTGACTGGATAAGTAGCGTGAGCTCGAATTTTACCTTTTTGACAGATGCTATAAGTACAAAATTTCTCTCCTTCTATCCACTCTTGTGCAATCCAGGGATTGTGGGGTTCAATCTCTATAAAGGGAAGATCCTTTTTTGAGAGGACTTTTTTAAGGCTTAGAGAAGCTCTTGAATAGCATGCTTTTAAAGCATAAGATCCAGAAAACTCTATATTTTTTAAATCTTGATCGTCTTTAACAAGGTAAGTTTTTGGTATTTCTATGCCGAGCTCTTCCAGTTTTTTTTGAAAAAGCCATTTGTTATGCAATTCGAGGAGAAGCTCGAAAGATGAACAGAACACTTCACAAGTATTAGGAAAAAGATGTTTCCCTTTTGCCAAGATAAGAATTTCCTCGTAAACAGGGATGACAAGAGTAATTTTCTCTTCTTTAGCGATTTTTACAAGAGTTTCTAAAAATTCTTGAGAATGGAACCGCGGGCTTGGAATTAAAAAAGTTTTTTCGACAGATTTTGAGAATCGACTGGTATTGAGGGTGGTCGTATCTGCAACAAAGACCCGGTGCCCTGCGCTGTGTAAGAGGCGAGCTATTTCAAGAGTTACAGGAGATCGCGCAGCCGTTAGTAGAATATTGTGCACAGGCATAATTTCCTCTTCAGAGTTTATTAATCGAGCGAGTTTTTTTAGTTGTAACATAGCTTTTCGTGTACAAAGACTGCATGCACCAATGAGTTTTTGATTGTCGCTGCAGAGAATTTATTAAAGATTAAACCTACCTATAGGCAGAGCATATATATTTTGCAACCAGAGAGATAAAAATAGCTATTTTTTATCTAGCAATTATTTTAAGGAAGAGACAATTTTAACACTACTCGTGCACCCTAAATCCTAAAATAAATGGCATTAGTTGAGATGGTGCAGATATCGCTTAAGTCAAAGGGATTTTTCTAAATCGTGTAAAAAACTAAGCCGCTAATCATCCCAGGTGGGGTTGCAAAGCTACCTTTTATTTTTTAACGCTATTATTCAATTAACCAAAGAGGGATAACATTTTTTTGCAATGACATATAGAGCAAATTTTTAAAAACTGCTCTGCTTTGGTTTGCTTCTTCACTTGAATAAATTAATAAGAATAGGCAAAAAGATTAAAAAAGAGAGGGGGAGATGAAGCATGGCTAAAGCAAAAAAAAGAAAGAAGGTGCTTTCAGAAAGCGAACTTCAGCGTATTGATGCTTACTGGCGTGCGGCCAACTACTTGTCAGTTGGGCAAATTTACCTTATGGACAACCCTCTTTTGCTTAAGCCCCTAACAATAAAAGATGTAAAGCCAAGGCTTCTTGGCCATTGGGGGACGACTCCTGGGCTAAATTTTATTTACGTTCATCTAAATCGCATTATCAAAGAATTCAATCTGGACATGATTTTTGTTATTGGTCCAGGTCATGGAGGTCCTGGAATTGTAGCAAATACTTACCTTGAAGGATCTTACAGTGAAGTGTATCCGAATATTTCCCAAGATATTGAAGGGATGAAAAGGCTTTTTAAGCAGTTTTCGTTCCCAGGAGGCATTCCAAGCCATGTCGCTCCGGAAATACCTGGCTCAATTCATGAAGGAGGGGAGCTTGGATACTCATTGTCGCATGCTTATGGAGCAGCCTTCGATAATCCTGATTTAATTGTAACTTGTATTGTAGGTGATGGAGAGGCAGAAACAGGCCCTCTTGCTGCTTCTTGGCATTCTAACAAGTTTTTAAATCCAGCAATCGATGGAGCCGTTTTACCGATCCTGCACTTAAATGGTTACAAAATTGCTAATCCCACCATCCTCGCGCGGATTAGCCAAGAAGAACTCGAAAATTTGTTTGTCGGTTATGGCTATAAGCCCTATTTTGTTGAAGGCCATGACCCCGACCTGATGCATGAATTGATGGCGGAGACAATGGATATCGCTATCAAAGAGATTAAACAAATTCAAGAAAGAGCACGTAAACATGGTGAAATTGAACGTCCCTTTTGGCCCATGATTATTCTCAAAACTCCTAAAGGATGGACAGGGCCTAAAGAAGTGGATGGGAAAAAAACCGAAGATTCTTGGCGCTCTCACCAAGTGCCTCTTTCTGAACTTGCTACGAAGCCTGATCACCTATTGATGCTAGAACAGTGGCTAAAAAGCTATCGACCAGAAGAATTATTTGATAAGCACGGGAAATTCCGAGCAGATCTCGCTCAACTGGCCCCCAAAGGCAAGCACCGTATGGGAGCTAATCCGCATGCTAACGGTGGGATATTACGCAAAGAATTAAAAATGCCAGATTTTCGAGAATATGCCATTGAGATTAAAAAACCCGGGACCGTTGAAGCGGAATCCACCCGGCTGATGGGGAAATTTTTACGCGATATCATGAAAAAAAATATGCATAACTTTAGGGTTATGGGGCCGGATGAAACGAGTTCTAATCGCTTAAATTACCTTTTTGAAGTCACCAAACGCACCTGGATGGGGGAGTATCTGCCTGAAGATCAAGAGGGAGGAGACTTAGCTCCTAATGGTCGAGTCATGGAAATATTAAGCGAACACACTTGCCTTGGTTGGCTTGAGGGATATGTTTTGACTGGCCGCCATGGGTTTTTCTCAACTTATGAAGCTTTTGCTCATGTCATTGACTCAATGTTTAACCAGCATGCAAAATGGCTGCAAACAACAACGGAAAGTATTCCGTGGCGAGCTCCTATTGCTTCTATTAACATTTTACTTAGCTCTCATGTCTGGAGACAAGACCACAACGGCTTTTCTCATCAAGATCCAGGGTTTATCGATGTCGTTCTCAACAAAAAAGCAGATGTGGTGCGTGTCTATTTACCCCCTGATGCTAATACATTACTTTCTGTGACCAACCATTGTTTGCGTAGTTTAAATTACATCAATGTGATTGTCGCTGGAAAGCAGAATGCCTTGCAGTACTTGAGTATGGAAGATGCCATTAAACATTGTTCTGCAGGCATTGGTATTTGGGAATGGGCAAGCAATGATAAGGATGGTGATCCAGATGTTGTCATGGCCTGTGCTGGAGATATACCCACTTTAGAAACGCTAGCAGCAGTCGATATCTTAAGGCAAAACTTTCCAGATCTTAAGATCCGAGTTATCAATGTTATTGATTTAATGTCCTTGCAAACTCCCGAGATGCACCCGCACGGATTACCTCAAAAGGACTTTGACGATTTATTTACAACTGATAAGCCAATCATTTTTGCCTATCATGGCTATCCTTGGTTGATTCATCGTTTGACTTACCGAAGGCTAAATCACAACAATATCCACGTTAGAGGTTATAAAGAAGAAGGGACAACCACAACACCATTTGACATGGTGGTAGTGAACGAAATGGATCGATTCCATTTAGTAGGAGACGTTATTGATCGAGTGCCTAAGCTTGGCTATCATGCTGCTTATACAAAACAAAAGATGCGCGATTATCTTATCGAACATAAAGAATACATCTGTGAACACGGTGAGGATATGCCGATGATTCGTGATTGGAAGTGGCCCTACAATAAATGATGCAGTAGGAAAATATGGAAGAAAAATTGAACGCTGATGAAGTGCATACAGGGTCAAGTGTCGCCTCACTAAAGCAATCTTTTGTGGATGACCTTTTTTACCTTCAAGGGCGGCACCCTCGATTAGCTTCTTGCAACGATTGTTACATGGCCATGTCGTATGCGGTGAGGGATCGCTTACTTTATCGCAGCCTCCATACGTTGGATGCTCTTTTAAGTAAGGATAATGAGGCCAAACTAGTTTGTTATTTTTCAGCAGAATATCTTATCGGGCCACAGCTGAAAAAGAATCTTGTTAATTTAGAAATGCTTCCAGCAGCTGAAGAGGCAGTCGAAAGCTTTCATCTTAAAATCAAATCTCTATTTGAAATTGAACGAGAGCCTGGCCTTGGCAATGGGGGGCTTGGTCGTCTTGCTGCCTGTTATATCGACTCCTTAGCAAGTTTGGAAATCCCCGCTCTTGGATATGGCATTCGCTATGAATTCGGCATGTTTAACCAGGAAATTATCGATGGCTGGCAAGTCGAAAAGACCGATAAGTGGTTAAGTCTCGGCTATCCATGGGAAGTCTTAAGGTCAGAAATTAGTGCTGTTGTTAAATTAGGTGGAAATACTGAAGGCTATTACGATAACACAGGTCAATACCATGTGAAATGGAATCCTGCTCGCGTGGTCAAAGGCATTGCCTATGATACACAAGTAGTTGGATACGGGGGATGTACATGTAATACATTAAGGCTATGGAAGGCAGAAGCAATTGAATCGTTTGATTTTGCCGCTTTTAATGTAGGTGATTATTACCGCTCGGTCGAGCAAAAAATGTTTTCAGAGAATATCACTAAGGTTCTGTATCCAAACGATGAGCCTTTGCAAGGAAAGCAGCTGCGTTTGGAGCAGCAGTATTTTCTTGTTTCTTGTTCTTTGCAAGATATGATTCGCATTTGCCTCTTAAAAGGAGAAAACCTTTCTGAATTCCACAAATTGTTTGCTGCTCAGCTTAATGACACGCATCCTTCTTTGGCGATTCCTGAATTAATGCGTCTCTTTGTCGACGAATACTATATGCAATGGGATGAAGCATGGAAGATAACCACACAAACCTTTGCCTATACGAACCACACCCTTTTACCGGAGGCACTAGAAAAATGGCCTCTTAAGCTTTTTCAAAAGGTTCTTCCCAGACATTTGGAAATTATTTTAGAAATAAATCGACGTTTTTTAGATGAGGTAAGGCTCCACTATCCGGATGACATTGTCAAACTTAGACGCATGTCATTAATCGATGAGGAAGGAGAGCGTTATGTGCGGATGGCCAACCTAGCTTGCGTTGGATCTCATACTGTCAATGGCGTCGCTCCTTTACATACAGATTTATTAAAAAAAGAGGTGATGCCAGATTTTGTTGATTTGTGGCCCGCTAAATTTATCAATATTACTAATGGCGTCTCTCATCGACGCTTCTTACTTACTGCAAACCACAAGTTAGCAGATTTGATCAGCAAGCGCATTGGCACAGGCTGGATTAACATGCCAGAGCAATTAAGGAGGCTAGAGGCCTTTGAGGATGATGAGGATTTTCAGAATCAATGGCGCCAGATCAAATTTGAAAATAAAGAATCTTTAGCTCATCTTATGCAAGAGCGAACAGGCATCGTTGTTAAACCAGATACCCTATTTGATGTTCAGGTTAAAAGAATTCACGAATATAAAAGACAGCACCTGAATGTTTTATATATTATTACTTTATACAATCGGCTACTTAAAAATCCGGAACTTAAGATGGTTCCAAGAACGTTTATCTTTGGGGGTAAAGCAGCCCCGGGGTACTTTTTCGCAAAGCTGATTATTAAACTGATCAATTCCGTTGCTGAAATTATTAATAGCGATGTACGTGTAAAAGACAGCATCAAAGTAGTTTTTTTTCCCAATTATAATGTGAAAAATGCTCAAGAAATTTTCCCTGCTGCAGAATTATCAGAACAAATTTCATTGGCAGGAATGGAGGCTTCCGGTACTGGAAACATGAAGTTGGCTTTAAACGGAGCATTAACTATTGGCACGCTCGATGGTGCTAACATTCAAATTCGGGAAGAGGTGGGGGAGGATAACTTTTTTCTTTTTGGTCTAACCGCGCAAGAAGCAATTTCAATCAAGAAAAACACTTATTCACCGAGTGAATATTTCAGGAGCAATCAGGCATTAAGAGAAGCCGTTGAGATGATTAGAACAGGCTATTTCTCCAAAGGAGATTTGCAATTGTTCAAGCCTTTGACAGACTCCTTGTTAAATTACGACCCCTATATGCTTTTTGCAGATTACCAATCCTATGTTGATGCTCAGGATAGAGTTTCAGAAGCCTATTTAGATCAAAAACGCTGGACTAAAATGTCTATTCATAATGCTGCTAATATGGGAAAATTTTCTTCAGATCGTGCTATCCGTGAGTACAATGCAAAAATTTGGCATTCCCAGCCAATAAAATTAGAGAGTAATAACTTACTAGAGCAATTTACTTTTAAAAATACTTGCTAAGATCCAAACTGTTGGCCAAAACTTGCCTCAAGTTACTTAGGCTTGCCTAATATTAGCAAATGGGGGTTTAAGGATCTATTTAGATGGGTTGTCTATAAATAATTGGGAAATGATTGTATGGTTCAATTTTCATGGGTAATCTTTATTATATAGCTTATTAGTTCTTTTATGATGGTAGGGATTGCATGGCTGGTACAGGTCATTAACTATCCTATGTTTAAAAGAATCCCTGTCGAGTTTTTTAGAGATTACCATCAATTTCACTTAAAGAAAGCTCAATTGTTGATAGCGCCTTTGATGCTTATAGAAATGGTGTCAGCGGCAATGTTGCTCATTTGGCCGATTATTCAAGTTCCCTATTCCTTGTATGCCGTGAATTATATTAGACCTCTTGCATAACTTTATTTGCTTGCTAAAATTACCCTTTTTGGCACTTTTATCGTTAAATTTTTCAACCATATGCATTCATATGCTCTTAAAATTTTCCGATAAATTCACTCAAAAATGATTAATTTTTTCAAGCAAAGCATGTTATGCAAAAGGTCTATTTTGATCCTGTTGATTTGGCTTGAGACATTTATAATGCAAGTCCCTCTTCATTATCGTTTAAAACAATGTCATTCTTTAGAGAATATCGATCGTTTGATTCGCTTTAGTTGGCTGAGGACTTTGACATGGACCCTACACGGTATTGTTCTTATCCTCATACTCTATTAGAGTAGGCCTCTTAATTTGTAATGACGTCTTAGCTCGTCGACTCACTTTTTTCTGATTGAAGATAAATTTTTCCGAAACGTTTGACAATGGATTGGGCAGCTTCAATAGAATGAATGCCTTGCACGCTTTTGCCAGCTTGCCAGTAACCCTTTGAAGATAAGCCTTCTAAAGAAGCTTTTTTAAATTTGCGAATGGAGCGTAGTCCATACCACAATCTGATAAGGTGCTTTGTCCAGCGTTTTTTTAGAAGAAATCGAGCAAGAGGCCCCGCTTTTGTTCCTGTCGCCTGTACAAAGGGTGTATTGATTACGGAAAGAGGGATCCCTGTGACTTTTTCTGTTAGTACAATATCCGTTTCATGAGCCTTTAAAATGGCTTGTTTATAAGAGTCTTTTTCACTGCATTCGAGAGTAGCAATAAAGCGCGTACCCATTTGAACTCCAGAATAGCCGATCCTTTTAGCATTAAGAATATCTTGTTCATTGCCGATACCACCTGCACATATTAAGGGCACATCTAATTCTGAAAGTTCGCAAAAGAGCTCCTCAGATGATTTTGTTCCGGCGTGCCCTCCAGCGCGATTGTTCACGCAAACTAGCCCATCTACTGACTTATCTAGGGCTTTAAGTGCCCACCTTTTATCTGTTACATCATGGTAGACAAATCCTTTATTGGCTTTGACTCTTTTTACTACCCAATCTGGGTTACCTAGCGCTGTGATAAAAAAATGGCACCCTTCTTCTAAGCCAATTTCTACCCATTCTTTGGCTTTTTTTTCATAAAAGGGTGAGGATTGTTCGACGATTACATTAATGCCAAAAGGTTTTTTCGTGAGGGATTTAATGAATTTTAAACCTTCGCGAAAAGAGTAACCGTGAACGTAGGTAAGCGACAAGGGTTGCACAATCCCTAAACCACCAGCTTCACTGACTGCTGCAATCAGCTCTGGGTTACTACAGGGATACATTGCGCCGCAAATAATGGGATAAGTGATCTTCGCTTGTTCAAGAAAAATGGAAGAGGGATGGCTTTTAATGACTTTATCCATGAAGCAGATCATCACTTTCATTTAGATGATTTGTCAAGGAATTTGCAATAAAAAGAGGGGAGGTTTTTAATGGTTTTGGGTGCCAGCAGATCTCCGCTGGCAACATCCTAACTTATTTTTGAAGAGTTAGTGGGATCTGCACAATTTAAGGTTTTCACTAACTTCACGAGTTTGGATTAGACGAACCGCTATCGGGAGGCACTTCTGTCCAACTACGATCCACTGATCGATCTTTCGTTTCTTTTATTGGGTTTTCTTTTTCCAACTCTTTGAGACGTGTTTCTAATTGCTCCTTCTCGATCTCTAACTCTCTTATCCTCTTCTTTCGTTCCGTTTCCTTTTCCATTTGCCCGCGTAAACCCCGATTGATGTCCACCAAATTCTGAGCTTGCAATTTCCAATCCTCTGCTCTTTTCGTCTGCTCTTTAAGCTTTTCATTCACTTCTTTAAGCTTTTCATTTAGTTCTTTAACTTCTTTCTTCAACTCTTCTTTTTCTTGATCGTGTAAGCATGGGTTTGTTTGATTATGTAAAATAGCATTAGAGTGTGGAAGTTGAGGGGAATGGAAGTTAAAATGAGATACGGAGTTACTTTGTGTATTTTGTAGTTGCATTTGCGGCCTTTGCTTTAAAGCTCCAAAGCATCCTTGCTTTAATACAATAAAAGTGATTGCTAGCAAAATACTCATTCCTGCTAGTGCAGCTCCAGTCAGTACAACTGCAGTAAAAGCAGGTCCCGGTGCCACCATGACTATAGCAAAAATTACTGTTGCAATGTGAAGTATGCTAGCCATGGTCGAACAAGCCAGGCTTCCAGCTCCTGAGGCAAATTCTAGTTTTCGGATGCAATGGGCTTTGAAATTGGGAGAAACGGGTTTTGTTAAAAACCAACAAATAGCTTTGTAAAAAGGATTCTTCTTTGTGACCGTTAACATAAATTCTCCATAGCTGGTGTTTAATTCCCTTTTAATGAGATGCTTACAGATTTATAAAGAATTGCTGAAAATGAAAATAGAGCCTAATCTAATTTTTTTTTATCAATGGTTATTGGTTAACAATTCACAATTACCTACTTGATAATAGAGGTTTTCTCCTTAAGTCTACTCATCGATAGAAGTTAGTCTGCTTACGTTCCTAAGAGGTTAGAATGTTGGAAGACCCTACATCACCTAAAAGATTTAGGTATAGCACGCTCTATTTTAAATAATTTTTAACTGTTTTCTTCTAAAAGCAAACATTACAATTCATTGAATTAGACGTCTACCAAAAGTTGGTAATAAAATTTAATTTTTTTCCTTAAGTCATGTTTAAAAGTAGTCTAAGATTTCGGCTTTTTCTAGATTTTAATAAGTCTTTGGAAAATGTGGGTGGCGAGCTTTAAACGGTTTTCCTGATTCTTTTCTAGATGAGGAATAATTTCTTTTAGGTAGATGTCATTAGGGTTTAAGAGGGAATGATCATATTCAAAATGGGCACCACTTAATAGCGCAGTCCCTTTGCCCACTTTGCATTCTATTAACGCTGGATATTCATTCTGTTTGCCGTAATAGGCGAGAACGTCTGTGTTTGCTGTTTTATCAGCATTAACGAAATAACCTCCTCCGCTATAAAAAACGGTAAAACAACTGTTTTTTTCAAAAGGCAGATTTTGTGACCAAAAGAGGGGGGTAGCCATAGAGCCTGCTTGCGAACGATAAGAGTATTCTTTCATTAAAGGCCCTCTAACAGTTCCGGGGAAAAAGCTCAATTCTCTATCTCCTTGGACTTCCATACTCGATCCTATCGCAAACTCGACGTAATTTCCGGCATAATAACTACCTGCACAAATACCCAAAAAGGAACCACCATTTTCAACAAAGCTTCTAATTTTACTATTCCCTTTCCCTTTGAGACGTCTTACGTAAGGAATATCTGCTCCGCCGGGTAGAATAAAAAGAGCGGCATCAAGTTCCCATTGATTTTCTAATAGTTCTTTACAACCAATCAGTTGAATGGGAAAGGTCTCTTTTAAAGTTGCTCGAAGAGTAAAAAGAAGATGTTCAATTCCTTCCTTTAAGGCGCCAGGGCCAGAATAAATTAAAATCTTCTTCTTCATAATTATTGTTTAGGTGCTATCCAAATAACTTTAAAAGGTTTAAAAAGGAATTGGAAGATAAACTGGAGTGCTTATGCAACATATCACACTCCTAGAAGATTTGGCAATTATCCTTTGTACTGCTGGCATCGCCAATATTCTCTTTCAGAAAATCAGACAGCCACCAGTACTAGGCTATCTCCTAGCTGGATTAGTCGTTGGTCCCTTTACCCCTCCTTTTTCTCTTGTAGATGATATCGATGAAATTCGGGCTCTTGCAAGGCTAGGAGTCGTTTTCTTAATGTTTTCGTTAGGTTTAGGATTTAGTTGCCGTAAATTAGGATCAGTAGGGTTTTCAGCACTTATCATTGGGGTATTTGAAGTTTCGATGATGCTAACTTTGGGCTTCTCCTTGGGACAGCTTTTGGGGTGGGCCTCCTATGATAGTCTACTACTTGGCGCAGCTCTTTCTATTTCGTCAACAACAATTATTATTAAAGTTTTGGAAGAGCTGCGCCTTAAAAATCAATTTTTTGCTCAATTAATGATTGCAGTATTGCTGGTGGAAGATGCTTTGGCCATTTTATTAATGGCTTTTATCGCAACAACGGTGGATGGAACAGCAGTTGTTTTTAGCCACACCCTATTAATCGCAACGATGAAGCTGCTTGGAGCAGTAATCAGTTGGTTTTTGATAGGATATTTTTTTGTTCCTTTCCTTTTAAACAAAACTAAAGAGAGTCTAAATAGCGAAGCCCTAACTGTAATTTCAGCAGGGTTATGCCTTTTCTTAAGCTCATTAGCTGTCTATTTTAATTACTCTGCAGCATTGGGAGGATTCATTATGGGTTCCATCCTTGCCGAAACTTCCGTAGTAAAAAGAATCGAAACATTGATGTTACCGATTAAGGATCTTTTTGCTGCAGTTTTTTTTGTGTCCGTCGGTATGTTGATTAATCCTGCCTTAATTATTGAGCACTTCCCACAAGTGATTCTGCTCTCCATTTTGACAATTTTTGGCAAAGTTATTACCTCTTCTCTCGGCGTTCTTCTCTCTGGCCAAAGCCTTTCTAACGCTTTAAGAGTTGGATGTGGGATGGCTCAGATAGGGGAGTTTTCCTTTATTATTATTGGCTTTGGGGGAACGATAGCTACTGTAAATGAGACCTTATATCCGACAATTGTCGCAGTCGCTGCTATCACGACATTTACAACGCCTTATTTAATCAGGTATTCCTCCATCATAAGTGACTTTGCACAAAGCCAAATGCCTAAATTCTTAGAAAAAAAATTTATTCACTATCAGAAATGGACTCAGCGATTGCCATTAAGATGTCGCTGGAAAGCTCTTAGAGCAACTGAGATTTTACGCTTTTTTATAAATGGCTTATTTGTTGCTCTTTTTTCTGATTTTATCTTTAAAACAATAGCCCCCATGGTACTCCCAAGCTGTATTTTCCCTGGGTGGTGTTTGCCTCTCATCGTTTTAGCTACATGGATTATCCTCTCCCCCCTTATTTGGGTAATGCTTTTTGGCCTAAAAAAGAAAACTCCTAAGCGAGTCGCGAGAGTATTGACACTCCTTTTCCTATTTTATTTAAGCTCCAATTTACTTGACCATAGTTTTCAATATTTGGTTGTGGGAGCATTATTAAGCCTTTTTTTTGTAATAAGCTTTCATCTTTTAAAATTCGTTTATATGTGGCTGGAGACAAATCTTACCCATAATCTTTCAAGACCTGAGGAAGATTGCTTTAAAGAATATAAGCTGATTCGATTAAAGGTTACTGAAAAATTTCCCGGTATTGGGCTTAGCTTAGAGCAAAGCAGCTTGGTGGTTCACTTTGGATTGAATGTAATTGCTTTAAAACGAGCGAATTCAGTTCTTTTTTTACCAAAAGAAGATGAGCGAGTACTTCTTGATGATGAAATTGTTTTGATAGGTGATTACAAAGAAATCAAGCAATACCGCGATTTTGTGATGAGAGTTGAAACTTTATAGTGGGATGGCTTTTTCTGGTAGACCTCTTGCATAACTTCATTTGCCTGCTAAAATTACCCTTTTTGGCGCTTTTACCGCTAAATTTTTCAAACATATGTACTTCATCTGCTCTCAAAATTTCCCGATAAATTAACTCAAAAATGATCAATTTTTTAAAGCAAAGCAAGTTATGCAAAAGGTCTATTGCTCTTTTTCTCCGTTAAGCAGCTTATCATCGAACAATCTCTATATCTCTCAGAGCTAAAACTACTCTTGCTGGAAAGTACTCATTCATTAATTTGACAAGTTTCTGAAGGAAGATTCATTTCCAAATGTTTTTTTGTCATCTCGTTTTTGTAGCTTTTATTTAAATCCTGCAATTTACTATGGATCCAAGTTAGATTGTTTTGAACGCAATCGCGATAGTTTTGAGGTAAGTTTTTGGTAAGTAAAAGATGAGATGAAAGAAGTGACTCACTATACTTCTCTAGCCAGTAGGCACAAATGGAAAATTCCATAAGTAAGCCATAATCATAAATCCAATGTTCAACAAATAAGCTATCTTTAGAGCAGGGAATAGTGAGCCCGAGCAATGCCGTGTTGTAACCTTCTAGAAAATTTTGCTTGCTTCTATAATAATGTGCTAATCGATAAAGGGGCTCAGCTCTTGAAGGACGCATAAAATAAGCATCCTGGTAACTTTTAACAATGGTGTTCTCTTCCTTTTTTAGAAGTTGCTTCATGAGACCAATTTGTAGGTGTGACCAAAAAATTTCTTGATCCCAACCTCCCATCGTAAGGCGTTTTTCATAATTTTTAATCGCCTGCTCGTAATCGCCTGAATCTCTATAACTTTGTGCAAGATAAAAGACATAGCGGCTATTATTAGGCTCTTCTTTTAAAGCAGCTTCCAAAATTTGGGCATCTTTTTGAAATTTTTGTGCATCTTTTGATCGATCCCCATCAGTTCTCACAAAATTGATAAGTCCATTGATGACATCAAAAGATTTTGCAGAGGGACAGCTCACTGTTTCATGTAAAACTCCAATCCATTGCCAGTCGAGAGCATTGTTGATGAGTTGCGCTCTGTGGTAATTTGTGCCTGAATATTCGGTGGTAATGTAATAAAAATCTTTTGTTAACTCAGGAAGTTTAAAATCATTAGAATATTGAAGCGTTTCATCTGCATCGATAAACAAAACATACCTTGCTTTTCCCTTAGCAAGCATTAAAGCTTCATTGCGATTGTGGCCAAAATTTTTCCAGGGCCTTTCGTGTAATTCTCCTGGGAGATCTTTCATGTATTCTTTAATGATAGCTTGAGTTCCGTCATTAGAACCGGTGTCTACGATTACCCAGTAGTCAATAAGGGGTTTTACAGATTCTAAACAGCGGCAGATCACAGCACTTTCATTTTTCACAATCATATTTAAGCAAACTTTGGGTTCACTAGAAAAAAGAAATAGGGGGAAATAGATAGTAAAGATTAGAAAAATTCGATGCATATAACCTCAAGTTATAATGATTGCTTTCATGGATTTGCAAATGTTAGGGATTTTTGGAATTACAGAAAAGGGTTAATGATTTTTTTAGGGTGCGAATATTGCCTTTAGATCCAAGCTGCCATCGAATACGATCGGAAGCCAAAAAATTAAATAGCGATGAGAATGGCTTCCGAAGTCTATCTTGAGCCATAAATAGATTGTGCTAAGATGGCTATGAGACTATTTTATCAATAGATGGTTGCAAAGCATTTTAAATTTATTAAATCTAAAATATTTATTTTAAATAAAAAACTTCTAAGAGCGTTTTTAGAAAATCAATTCTTTTGTTATTAAAATTATTTAATTTATTTATTAAATAATTACTATTTTTTTGTTTTAAGGATTTTTAATTCTTTTTTAAAAAGTAGGCTCTAAGGAAAAAAGTTTTTTAAATGGCTGTTCCTAATGACCTATAAGGCCATTTATCTACTTCCTAATACTTTAAAAAAGTAAAATTAAGAATCATCTTCTATTTTTAACTTTAAAATAAATAGAAAAGTTTAATAATTGTTTTTATAAATAAATATTGTAAAAAATTAATAAATGAATACTATTCCAATTATAGTCGCAAAGTTAAATTAATCATCACGTTGCCAGATAGCCTAAAATCAAATTTGTTTATTGGTTTCTTTATTTCAACTTTTTAACTGTTCTTATAGGAGGAGTTATGAAAAAGTTTTTACAAATGAGCCTAATTTTTTGTGGAGTTTTATTCACACAAGTTGGCTTTGCTGAGGAAGCAAATAATGTAAGTGCATCATACGATCAGGGAGCTACTCAAGAAGCAGCGGCTCAAATCCCTGAAAAACCAACAGGTGACTGCTGGTGCATGTATTGCAAATATGAACCATACTATGTTAACGATTGGCGTTGTGTGGAAGAAAAAAAATACTCACAAGTAAAACGCTGCAGATACGTACCTAAATATTATGAAGTACAACGCTGCCGTTATGTTCCACAATATTATACTGAAACTGTCTGCAGACAAGAACCAGAATACTATTCTGAAACAATTTGCACACCATGCAAAAAATGGGTATGCGAGAAAAAATGCCAGTACAAACCACGTTACTACTGGAAACGTACTTGCAACTCAAATGCTAATGCATCTGCTCCAGTAAGTGCAGCGACCAATGCATCTGCAAATGGGGGATGTGCTAGCGGCCGATGCGGCGCACGTTAGTAATCTATTTCTTAAAGACAGCGGTTAATCCGCTGTCTTTTCAAAAATCTTTCTAAAAAGTCTAGTGATTATGGAAAATTTCGAAAAACTAGCCATTTTCGATCTCGGCAAAGAAATTCTTTTATCCAATAAATTCACTCAAAAATGATCAATTTTTAAGCAAAGCAAGTTATGCAAGAAGTCTAATAATTCCCCACAAGATCCTTTAGAAATTTTATCTTTAAGTTGGCTTTAAGATTTAGAAAGTTCTTGGTTTTTTAAGTACTTTTCAAAATAGCCGCTTTGAAACATGAGCAATTGCCAACGCAGCATATTTGCAAAAGCTGGGTGTGTTAAGTATTTGCCATAATGCATTGTAAAAGAGTGTTTCCCTTCAATAGAAAAAGTGACACTATCGTAACGGCCATGTTTTTTTTTCTTTAAAGAACTCTGTTCATCAATCCATTTAGGTTCAAAAAAAATATCTATTTTTTTTTGGGATTCGAATTTAAATTTTCCTTGAATGGTAAGTGGATTTTTTTCTTCACTTGCCTTAAGAATTTGGTTTGCAATTTCTACAAACTTTGCTTCACTTTTTTCTTTTTCTAGGAAAAATCCTGGTTCTTCCCAGGAAAGAAGAGATAGAGAATTGGGAAAAGAATAAATCTGTTTTTTAGAAGCAGCGACCATGGGTTTTTTTGTAGGAGTTTGCGGTGAGAATGGGTAATCAATGAAGAAGCTCGCGATGCTTTGTCGAGCCTTGATCTTGAGTTCTTTTACAAATTGGAAAATGGCCAGTCCTATCTCCGTTGATCCTTCTTCCAAAAAACACTCTTTCCACACCTCTTTTAGGGTAGGAATGGTTGCGATATAGTGCCCTAATTCTTCTTCAATGGAAGCGTTATTTTCTGAGAACGTTTCCACTTTCTGCCTTTCAAATCCTAGTTCAAAGAGCATCGTATCAAAAAGAGTTTGTGTGTAAGGAAGGGATAACGCTTCTTGGGAAAGTTTTAAAGGGATTTTTATAGAAATAGTGTTAGGGTGCTCGAGGGCGAAAATGAATGTCATTCTTAACGTGGGGTAAGAAAGATCGTTTTTCTCCCATGCAGCAATGAACGAAAGGTTATCGTTGCCCCCGCCAGTATAAAAAATGAGTTGATTTTGAAAATAAGAAAGCTCAGGAGTGTTGCTTTCCTGAGGGAATAAAAGTTGAGAAAGAAATTTAATCGGTTTCAAATAACAGGGGGTAGCGAGAACTGCTTGTTGTAAGAGATTGGCGGCCGTGTAAGTAACCACGCTAAAAGCATTTGCATGTGTGTTGGATAACCAGTTGAATCCTGGAGCGATAATGATCTCCGATTCTTGTAATTGGGAAATTAGCTCTTGAAGAGTGTTGTAATTTTCTGGTAAAAACAACGCATTGTTTGAGCTGTAAGCTGCAAATTTTAAAGTATTTAAGGATCTTATGATTTCAACGCTTTCCTTTGTAAAAAAAGGATAGCAAAACGCCCTGATTGTCAGGTGGAGAGGAAGTCGCCTTCTTGTGCATTTTTCAAATGCTTGTAAAAAATCAAAAGTGAAGAAGTATCCACCGCGCTCTTCCCAATTGTCTAATACTTTTCTCCAATGTGTATTTCTTTTATGGCAGTAATTTTGTAGATTCTTTTTTAAATAAGCAGATCGTTTTTCATAGGGATCTTTTTCTTCAAGCTTGTCTATAACCATTGCATACTGTTGGAGCTCTTTAATCATTTCATCTCTATCCGCATCTTTGCTATCTGTGAAACGATTAAGGAGATATTCCGCTTCTGTGGTGCTCAAATCCAGATAGATAAGGGTATAAGCAAGAGAGAGGAAAATAGGAAAGTTATCACGGAAGGTGTGTTCATCTTTAAATAAAGAGTAAGCCCCTGTGAAGGCCATTTTAATGTGCTGTTGGTATGGAGCTTTAAGGATCTCGGCCCAGGGGGCTTGGAAAAAATCTATTTCTGCTCTGTGAAGCAAAAACAACCTGTCTTCTTCTGTAAGATGGAATGAGGTGAGGTTATTAATAGCTTGAACAAATGGTAGGTTATGTAAAAACCTGTCTATTTTAGAATCTTTTTGTCTAGGTATTTTAGCGATTCCTTGGAGGTCTACCTTGCCCTTGCTAGCAAATTGTTCGAGCTTGTGGACCGCTGCATCGTTTTCTTTTTTAGAACTGTTGATTAAACAGCCGAGAAGCTCTTTTGCCTCATTCATATTGAGGTTGAGGGCGAGAAAGCAGCGAGCTAGGTGTATGAAATCAGAAAAATTCGATTCGAAGGTATACTTCTGCTTAAATAACAAGTAGGCCTCAGTGAAGGCTTTCGTAGTGTCATCGTGGTGAGGGGCATTGAAAAGTAGGGGCCATGGGCGAAAATCAAAGTCTTTTTTACTCATTTCTTTAAGGAAGAAAAATTTGTCTTCAGAAGAAAGGGCAGAAGAGGTGAGTTCATCAAGAGAGCGAACAATTGTCAGATTTCTTAAAAAATGTGTAGCTTCCCTCGTCCCTTCTTTACTTTTCTTGATCTCTCTTATAGACTCCCTACCCCCTTTTGATAAAAGCCTTCTGAGAAGAGTGTAAGCTTTATTATAGTAGCTCTCATTTTGGTTCAAAGTGGACTTTATCAACTCTAGTTGAAAAGGATCGGGGAATTTGTCAATTAAATAGAAAAAATAAAAACAGGCCGTTCTGCGCGCTTCCTCGTCTTGAAACGCTAGCGCTAATGATTTAATAACCTCGTCTGGAAGAGGACAGTATTTCTGAATCTCATTAATCGTTTTATAAATAATAAAGGATTGAAAAGAGAGTATTTCTTCCTCGTAAACTCGAGAACTTCTGGAGGGTAAGGGCCGATCTAAGCTGACAAGTTTAAAAAACTTGCATTCGTTTAAAAAAACTATAACTTTCTTCGGCTGCAAGCTTTTCCAATCTAAAATACTCTCTAACCAAGAAGTGTATCTGGCAGATGAATTTTCTGGATTAATTTCGATCCCAGAAGCAAAACGTATGATAGTTAGCTGCAATGATGCAAATTTTTCTTGGCTTAGCGTACTTGAACTCGTCGAAGATTGCTCTTTTAAAAGGTTAAATAGCAAACAGATATTATCATGAATCTCTTTATATTTTCCTTCAAGATGCTGCTTGAGATAGTGAATTTTTTTTGTAGGCTTTTCTAATTCGAGATTGAGAGCAAGATAGACTTGTCTGGGCATTGCATTCGTTAATAAAAAATCGACTGCTACTTGCCTTGCGTACTCGGTGTCCGAAAACAACTCTGTGGAGCTTTTTTGGTTCCAGGAACATTGACCTAAAGGAGGGAACTCTTCCCCCTCCTTTAGGCAAGAATAATGTTCTAAAAAAAGAATTTTTATATCTTTAACTAAGTTGGAATACTTTTGTCTACACGCAGCCTTAACCTCGTCATCTTCAATTTTAGCAATCACTTTTAACAAATACATTTGGTGAAAGACCTTGAAAATGGCCGTCGCTTTATCATCAATTTTGTTAAGAATTGCTAAAAACCTATCTATGGGTTTTTCCCCTTCTTTCCATTTGCTACAAAACCTTGTAGCAATTTCCGAAGGAGAAGAAGGGGGAGGTTCGAGCAAAGATAGAGCTGTCGAAGCAAAGTTCGATAAGTTTGCCAACATAAATGAAACTCTAGCCTAGTTGTGAAGCTTTTTTACCAAGTAGCATTTGAAAAAAGACCATTCCCATCTCAAATTGAGCAGCAACGGACGAAAATGCTGGGGAGGGCCGGGTCTTACTGACATTAAGTGCTGTGACGTTGCCAAAGAACATACCGTACATCCAAATGCCCATGAGGGCAAAAACAAAATCCTGCGTAGAGTCAAGTTTCAAGGCTGTATCCGTGATCCGTGTCACATTAGTAAAAAATAAAGACCCAAGAGGTAAAAGGTGAGGATTTTCAAAAAGCACGTAACGCAGAAAATTGATGATGCGGTTGCTGTTTCCTGGCTGAAAGTAAGTGTCAGCGAGAAAAGTTAAGAGAGCAGACAAAGCCGTGCTGCCAACAAGAAGACCTATCGCTGTTTGATTTTCCCATGGGCTGACACTCATTCCATAACTAAACCAAAGGAGAAACGCTACTGCAAAAAGAGCAGTGATCGTTAAATCGACTTTAAGGGCAGTTGAACGCACCCTTTTTGGCCCTGGGCCAATCAAGCGAGTGTTTTTATCTTGCTGTGTTTTATAAACTTCTGTATCCAGGCCTCTTTCAAAAGAAATCTGCGTGAATGTAGAAACCCCTCCTGCAGCTAAACCGGCGAAACCAAAGACAGGTGCTGTCAATTTAGTGTAAATATGCCTGGAGACGAAAAGGGACATGATCATGGCCCTTGGACCTAAAAGCTGCAATCCATTAACGAAACGACGTCTGAGCCATTCTGCTTTAGAAAGGCTGGGCATCGGAGAAATGTCATCAGAAGAAAGTGTGCTTACAGCCTCGTAGGAACCGGATCTTAGCTGGCTTTCCCTATACATTAAAGCTGCTTGGGAAAGGATAGAACCTAAGCCAAAGGCAGACAAAAAGTAACCAGCCGATGCAGGGATAACTTCCGGAACAAAATCTGTGGTATAGGCAAAAGTTAGGCTTGCTATACCCACGATACATAGGGCTGTATGCAATAAAAATCTTGGTATAGGGGAATCTATAGTGGAAAAGCCTGCCCCTTTGTTAATGATGCGTCTTCTCTGAAGATAATTGTCATTCATTACGTAGTAAGCACGACTGCCTCTCTCTTGTTGAATGAGGTTAAAGAAATCGTTGGCAAATTGGTAGCCGAAAGAGCCTGTAATGAAATTTGCTATTACCTCTTTGCCCACACTACTTTCTATATTAAGATAGGCTTGCCAGAGGGTTTCAAAAAATGCAAGGCTCCAACGCGAAGAAAAATCCGCAATCGGTAAATTGTATTCTTTTTTTAAATTGATGTGTTGAAAAGTGCTTATCGCGGCTCCGAAAGCCGCAGTTTCAAGGGCGCAAGTCGTTGGATTTAATTCGCCATTAGAGGCTTGAAGAGCGAGAAGAGCTGCGCTTGCTACGGCAACTGTGCAAGTAGCCACATTTTTTAAGACTCTTGGGTAATTTCTTTTGATTTGGGCTGTAACAGGGGACTGCCCAGAGCTTCTGTGTACATGACCATTTTGTATATTGCCTGTATTAGTGGGTAAGTCTGTCGACATAATTTCTCCAAAAAAAAAGCTAAAGCATTCAGAGCTTTAGCTTTTTAAGATTGTTTCAGTTGTTCATAAAATAATATTAACCGGGCCCAGGGCCAAAGTGGAATTCACTATGGATTTCTGGTGCAATGTTTCTTGGTCCAGTGTGTGGCCCTCCAAAATGGAATGATTCTCCATGATTATGGGCGCTTAAGCTTGAACAAAAGGCAAATAAGGAAAAAAATAGAATATAATTAATTTTTGATTTCATAGAATCTCCTAATTATATTAAAAAGTTTTAACTATTAGGGTTAATTACCACCCATTCATTAGTAAACACTTTTTTATATTTTTTTTTCACTTAATTTCTTTTAGTTACAAAATTAATTATTAATTAATTTTTAAATCTTCACTCTGGATAGATCTACCAATTAAAGAAAATTTATCTTATCTTAATGACAAATTAAAGGAAAGATTTGTGAAAAAAACCGCTATTGTTTGGTTTCGTCAGGATTTGCGTCTTGAAGATCATCCCGCTCTTCAAGAATCTTCATCTTACGACACCGTAATTCCCCTGTTTGTTTGGTCTCCTAATGATAAAAATTTTTGCAAATTAGGGGCGGCTAGCCGCTGGTGGCTTCATCATTCCCTAGAAAGTCTAAATCAAGAATTAATGAGCATCGGTTTAAATCTTGTGATACGGGTTGGAGAGCCTCAAGTAGTTCTTAATGAAGTGATTAGGGAAACACATGCTGAAGCTGTTTTTTGGAATCGAAGGTATGAACCCTGCTCTCTATCTCAGGATAGCCGAATCAAGCAATCTCTAAAAAATGATGGAATTTTAGTAAAAAGTTTTAACGGCCGGCTTCTTTATGAGCCTTGGGAAATCGCTAACAAGCAAAAAAAGCCTTTTCAAGTCTTTACACCTTTTTGGAATAGCTGTTTAGCTTTTAAAAACCCAGAAAGGCCTTTACCAAAGCCAGAAAAATTAATTTCTTATCAAGGTACATTGTCTTCTGAAAAATTG
The DNA here is from genome assembly GCA_011125455.1 of Chlamydiales bacterium STE3. Lineage (NCBI taxonomy): Bacteria > Pseudomonadati > Chlamydiota > Chlamydiia > Chlamydiales > Chlamydiales bacterium STE3. The sequence goes on from VKHO01000018.1 coordinate 64,513, forward strand.
GAGAAATTGCAGCTCTTACCTACAATTGCTTGGGATGAAGGAATTAAAAAAAACTGGCAGCCAGGATCTGTAGCGGCTAAACAAAAAGCCGAGGAATTTATTCGTCAGCATTTAAAATCCTACCATGAAACAAGAGATCGTCCTGACTTGCCTCATGGGGTTTCCCACCTTTCTCCTTACCTGCACTTTGGAGAAATCACATCAAGGATGCTATGGCACGCTGTATTAGAGCATTTCGGTGAGGATGCCCTTGAAAATCAAGGCGCTTTTGCTTTCTTAAGACAGTTAGGTTGGCGAGAATTTGCTTATCATCTTCTCTATCACTTTCCTTCTACACCTGAGCAGCCTTTAAGAAAATCCTTTAACCACTTTCCTTGGGAAAATAACCAAGAACAGTTGAAAGCTTGGCAGTCAGGTCGAACGGGCTATCCCTTTGTTGATGCGGGAATGCGCGAGCTCTGGACCACAGGGTGGATGCATAATCGATTAAGATTGGTTGTCGGCTCTTTTTTAGTCAAACATCTAAGATTGCATTGGTTGGAGGGGGAAAAATGGTTTTGGGATACGCTAGTTGACGCAGACTTAGCTAATAACTGCATGGGTTGGCAATGGGTTGCTGGGTGTGGGGCTGATGCAGCTCCCTACTTCCGTATTTTTAATCCTGTCACTCAAGCCGAGAAGTTTGATCCGGAGGGGAATTATGTCAGGAAGTGGGTTCCTGAGTTAGCAAAACTCCCGACAAAGTGGATTCATAAGCCTTGGGAAGCTCCCTATGATATTTTGGCCAACGCCGATGTCAAACTTGGCAAAGATTACCCCTACCCAATTGTGGACCATGCTGAAGCACGTCAAAAAGCTTTGGAGGCGTTTGAAAAAATCAAAGCTTAGGAAAAAATAAGGTGTGGTGTTAACTTGACTTGTTTATAAAATAAAATTTTTAATTTAGGTTGTTATGACGTTTACACTCTCACTGGGGGCAAAAGCTCCAGATTTTCACCTTACAGCAACTGATGGCAAACAGTACTCTCTAAAAGATTTCGAACATTTTCCGGTACTTGTCATTTTTTTTACATGCAATCACTGTCCTTATGTCCTCAATTCTGATGAGGTTACAAGGCAATCGACTCTAAAATTTAAGGAAAAAGGCGTCTATTTTGTTGGGATTAATTCGAATAGCGCCACCACGATTCCAGAAGATAGTTTTGAACATATGGTGCAGCGTATGGAAGCAGAGGGTTTTCCTTGGGTCTATCTTCATGACTCTACGCAAGAAGTGGCAAAAGCGTATGGTGCTCTGCGAACACCGCATTTTTATCTATTCAATCAAGAGCGCCATTTAATCTATACAGGAAGAGGGGTCGATAATCCCCGCGACACCAGCAAAATGACTGTAAATGACTTAGATCATGCCATTGAGGATCTTCTAGCAGGAAAACCCTTGCGGACTGTATTGACGAATCCCATCGGATGCAATATCAAGTGGGAAGGTAAAGAAAAACATTGGATGCCTGATGAGGCTTGTGATTTAGTTTAAATCTTTAAGAAAAGGAACAAGGATGAGAATTTTAATAGCAGGAGCGCATGGACTGGTGGGATCAGCATTAGTTCCTTTTCTAAAAGCACAGGGGCACCAAGTCATCTCTTTAACCAGAAAGAAAAATGAGGGGGGTATCTTTTGGGATCCTGATGAAGGAGTTCTTTCCAAAGATGCCCTTGAAAACTTTGATGTCGTAATCAATCTTGCTGGAGAAAATATTTCCTCAGGAAGATGGACAGAAGCAAAAAAAAAGAAAATCTTAGAGAGCCGGATTAAATCAACCCATTTACTGGTACAAACATTAAAAGGATTAAAAAATCCTCCTCAAAAACTCCTCAATGCTTCTGCTGTTGGATATTATGGGATAGAATCCTATGGCGCAGTTAGTGAAAACGCTCCTAATGGCTCTGGTTTTTTAGCTAAAGTTTGTCAAGAATGGGAACATGCTGCTCTTCCAGCTCAGCAAGCAGGTATCAAAACTGTTTTTATGCGCTTTGGCATCGTTTTAAGTGCTAGGGGAGGGGCGTTAGCTAAAATGTTGACTCCTTTCAAGTTAGGTTTAGGGGGGACCCTCGGCTCAGGTAAGCAATGGATGAGTTGGATTGCAATTGACGATTTAGTTGAAGCCATTTTCTTCGTCCTCAACCATCCAGAGCTAGAGGGAGCTATCAACTTCGTTTCTCCTGAACCTGTGACGAATAAAGAATTTACAAAAGCGCTTGGTGCTACCTTAAATCGCCCTACTTTTTTCCCCTTGCCGGCATGGGTTGCAAAATTAGTATGGGGAGAAATGGCAGAAGAGCTGCTTTTATCTGGAGTAAAAGCCTCTCCTCACCAGCTAGAAAAAAGTCACTATTCATTTCTCTATCCAAACTTGAGCGAGGCTTTAAAGCATCTTATTAAGTAGGGAAAATTCTATGCATGCAAAAATTGCTCTTGTTACAGGCGCTAACCGAGGTCTTGGTTTATAGACCTGCAAGGAACTCGCCAAAAATGACATCGAGGTGATCTTAACAAGTCGAGATGTTTTAAAAGGAAAAAAAACAGCTTGATGAATTCTAACGGCAAGATCTAGAAATAGAATTCTTAAAGCTGGATGCCGATGATGAGTATGCTGTAGAGCAAGCGCAAAACAAGCATGTCTGCCTTGGATATCCTTCCTCCTTATTGAAGCCTTTTGGCCTTTGATGCAACTTAACCAATATGGGAAAATAGTCAACGTCTCTAGTCAGGCAGGGCAGCTTGCGCATATAGGTTACAGAGTATCCAGCTTATCGCATTTCTAAGACTGCCTTAAATACTGAGACTGTTATTTAGGCTGCAAAATTTCGTGGAACAAATATTAGACCTCTTTCATAATTTCATTTGCTTGTTAAAGTTACCCTTTTTGGCGCCTTCATCGTTAAATTTTTCAACCATATGCACTCATATGCTCTCAAAATTTTCCGATAAATTCACTCAAAAATGATCAAATTTTTCAAGTAAAGCAAGTTATGCAAGAGGTCTATTCTCGTGAATTCTGCTTGCCCTGATGGGGGTAAAAACAGGTAAGGAGGGCTCTAATACACCGGGAGTCTAGAAGAGGGGATTGAAATGGTTGCTTGAGCGGCTACACTTGCCTGATCATGGTTTTTGAAGCTGCTTTTTCTATGACAAAAACAAGATAATGTGGTAGGAAGTGGGCTTTTTTGATCTTTAACTAAGAGGGAGATGTCTCTCCCCCTTAGTAATAATCTAGAAGCGATAAGCGAGTTCACCACCAACATAGGGGCATGATCTGAAACGATGCTGCTTTTTATGGTGGTAATGTTGATTTGTGATTTTCAATCTCCCACCTAGCATTTCGCCAACGTGAGCATTGAGTGAAAAACGACCATCGCAAGCGAGATAATCGATTCCCAATTCTAACCCGCCAGAGGTATAGACAACAACGGCTCTAGATAATCTTTCGTTAGGTCCAGTACGGTGACGAGAGAGAATCGCTTTCGCCGCAAAAGAAATCGACCAGTTGTCGTCTAAGAAATATTGAAGAGATATATCTACTGGGAAAACTGCATTAAGTTTCCACTTTTCATTAATATGCCAGTCAAAACCAACGATAGGGCAGACGCGATCGAACTTCATCCCTGTAAAAGCAAGAAAACCTAAGTGAATGTTGACGCCAGGTGAGTAAGTATAACGTCCCCAGGCATAAAGATCCCAAGTAACATACTTGCTAAATTTAAAATGGTTCACATCAAAGTTGGCTCTAATTTCGGCCAACCATAGCCAATCGTACATTCTTTTAGACGATGCTCCAATACCCAAAGATAGAGTATTAAATTCATCCTGCTTAAAATAAGGATTTCTTCTCCAGTTAATTCTGGTGTACTCATAACCTGCTAGCGCGTAAGCGGAATCAGAATTGCATTCATCATGGTAGAATACCATGCTGCCTTCAAGATCGGCTTCAGCATACTGAACTTTTCCATGACTTTTACGCTTCAAGTTAGCTTTAGCTGTCGAGTCGAAAGTAAATTTCAAATGGTAAGGTGTGTTTTCATCCTGGCCTTGGAGCCATGTCTTTTGAACGGTGCTATCGTCTGTTATCTCAGCAAATAGAGGAAGAGCGATAGAAAATAGTACAAATATAATAGGGCAAAGTCTTTTCACTTAAGAGATCCTCCGTTTAGTAAAATAACGTTTTTAAGGCATTGCAGCAAATCTCGTCAACTTATAAATTGCAATAAGAGCTATTCTAACAGTAAATTTTTTTATCGGAGAGCATCAATATGACCACCGTATCCGCATCAGAACAGCTGTCTAAGTTAAAGTGGTTAGTATTCTCAACTCTCATCGTCATGGGACTCGAAGTACTTTCTTTTTGGAAGATTTCCCTTCCCCCTGCCTTTGGTGCTCTATTTTATGGAACCCTCATCTGCGTTATTGGTTGGGAGACATTGCAAAAAGGCTTTCAAGCTCTGCTACATTTGAATTTCAAAAGCATTAACCTTTTAATGCTCATTGCAGTTGCTGGAGCCTTTTATCTTGGAGATTATGAGGAGGCAGCTGTTGTCATTGTTCTTTTTTCTTTGGCAGAACATTTAGAAGAAAGCGGCATTAGCAAAAGTAAATCAGCCCTCAATATTTTGCTGAATCAAATGCCAAAAAAAATTCTTCTAAAGGATAGCAACCAATTGGTTGATGTGGAATCTGTCAAGGTTTCCGAAATAATCAGAGTTAAGCCTGGTCAAATGATTCCCTTAGATGGAAAGGTGATAGGGGGTGCCTCTTTTGTGGATGAATCGACAATTACTGGTGAGCCCATCCCTCAAGATAAACGCCCTGGAGACATGGTCTACGCCGGCACGCTAAATAATCAAGGTTATATTGATGTACTGGTGTCGAAAGAATTTCAAAATACGGCCCTTGCCAAAATTCGCCAAATGACTTTTCAATCTTCACAATATAAAGCGGAAACTCAACGTTTCATAGAACATTTTTCAAGCTATTACACACCGGCAATCTTAGTTCTAGCGCTTTTCTGGATGAGCGCGCTTCCTCTTATTTTTGCTCGTCCCTTTCAAGAAAGTTTTTACCAAGCTTTAAATCTCCTCGTCATTGCTTGTCCTTGTGCTTTAGTGATCTCGACGCCAATTGCAATTTTTTCCGCTATTGGTAGTGCTTCAAAGAGAGGTGTTCTCATTAAAGGAGGCAAATTTTTAGAAGCATTAGGACGCCTTAGCGCTCTTGCTCTCGATAAAACGCGCACTCTTACAAAAGGAAAACCTTTTGTTTCAGAGATCATTCCTTTGGGAAAGAAATCAAGAGAAGGCCTTTTGGCCTGTGCTGCTGGGATTGAAAAGCTTTCCGAGCATCCTCTAGCAGCTAGCATCGTTGAGGCTGCGGAAAAGGAAAATTTGGCTTTACACTCGGTTGAAAATTTTGAAAGCTTTGTGGGTAAAGGAGCTAAAGCCGATTGTCTTGTCTGTTATGACAGACACCACTGTATTGGTAAATTACAATTTATTATGGAAGAGCATGGAGTGCCTCAAGCTGTTCTTGACTCTATTGAAGAGCTGCAAAATCAAGGTAAATCTGTTATTGTTGTCAGTACCAACCACTCCATCGAGGGACTCATAGCTCTTGAGGATGAACTCAGGCCCGACAGCAAAAAACTCATTGATGCGCTAAAGGAACTTCATGTCCATCCTGTGATGTTGACTGGCGATCATAAAATTTCGGCAAATGTGATTGCCGAGAAGCTGGGTATTAAGGATGTGCGTTCCGAATTACTTCCTGAAGAAAAGGGGGTGAGTATTCAAGAGCTATTAACGAAATACCAAGTTGTAGGGATGGTTGGCGATGGTGTGAACGATGGCCCCGCCCTTGCTTTATCCTCAGTAGGCATTTCTATGGCGGAGTTGGGGAGCGATACAGCATTAGAAGCGGCGTCTGTTGTCTTGTTAAATGATAACCTTTTGCTTATTCCAGAGCTCATCAAGCTCTCTCGCAGAACCTTGACTTTCATCATATTTAATACATTTTTTGCTGTATCGGTAAAAATTGCTGTGGTGATTTTAGCGCTGCTGGGAATGACGAATTTAGCAATGGCTATTTTTGCAGATGTAGGTGTTACTCTAATAGTGATTTTAAATAGCTTGCGTTTGATGCGCGATTAGGTTCAGTAGACCTCTTGCATAACTTGCTTTGCTTGAGAAATTTGAGTATTTTTGAGTGAATTTATCGGAAAATTTTGAGAGCACATGAGTGCATATGGTTGAAAAATTTAACGATAAAGGCGCCAAAAAGGGTAACTTTAGCAAGCAAATGAAATTATACAAGAGGTCTATTATTAAGCCCTATAAAGACTTTAAGCTTTAACTTTTTGATAATATTTACTAAAGTTGCCGTATTCAAAAGCAGGGTTAAATTCTCTTTCTGCTCGAATTTTGAGAGTGAGCGGTGCAGATAAGCCATAAAGGCCAAGGGCGCAAATAGTATGTTCAAAGAATTCACCGAGTCCATTTAAAACATTCAGGCTTCCATGAACGGCTTGCTCGGCACTTTCCCATTTGAGAGACTGCCACTTTTTTTGTGCACTTTCAGAACAAGGCAAATTTTTGGCAATACTTTGGCCAATGAAGGCAACTATGGCGAAAACACTTCCAGCCAGAGCTTGTATTGTTCCAGCAACAACCCTGGCAGGGCCTGATAAAATACCAATAATAGGAAAACTACCTGTAAAATTAAAAAACTCTTCACTTTTTGTTTGAAACTGATGAAGTTGATCTATATTCACAGTTTGTCCTTTTTTTAATTCAATTTTATTATTGAATTATAAATTTTTAATAAAAAATGCAGAAAAAGAGAGATTAGTTAGATAATAGTTACAAAGCTTTTAATTGCAGCTGCCCTGCATTCTGGCAATTTCATCTTTTAGGGATATAGAATTGAGCACTTCAACAAAAGCGACAGTCCGCTCATCTTGCTCTTTTTTGTAAATGCGAAGGTGATGATCTGCAAATAGGGCCACTTGAGGGAAGTGGGTAATGCAAATGACTTGATGGACTTTACCTAGATTCTTGAGTTTTTCCCCAATTAAGGAGGCTGTTGCTCCCCCTATATTAGCATCAATTTCATCAAAAATAAGGATAGATCTCGCTTCTTTGCCGGCTAAAACCGTTTTAAGAGCAAGTAAAATACGCGCTAACTCTCCTCCACTTGCCCCCTCTCGAATGGAAAATGCTTTTTCTCCTGGGTTGGGTTGAATAAAAAACTCAATCCTTTCTTGGCCACTGCTATTGATTTCTTGTTTTTCCAAGGAGATAAAGAACTCTGCCTTTAACATATTAAGTTGTTTTATTTCTTGGGTGACTTTTTCCTGCAGGAGGGCTGCAGCTTGATGCCGTTGATGAGAAATGCGCTCAAGAAGGACAGCGTTGTGTTTTTTTAAGCAGTCTAATCTTTCTGTTAAGGCATCAAAATGGGTGTCGCTGCTTTCAAGCGATTCAAGTTGCTGCTGCTTTAATTTAAAATAGTTCAGAACTTCGGGTAAAGTAGGGCCATATTTTTTTTGAATTTTATTCAATGTGTTAAGACGATCACTAACCCACTGGAGTCTTGTTGGGTTGGATTCTTGCCGGCTGAGATAAGAGCGAAGCTGGTGAGCAACTTCCTCCAGTTCGCAAATTCCTTGTGAGAATCCTTTAAGGCATTCTGAGGTCTTTTCATCCAGCTTAGATAGCTGCTCAAGATTGTATTTCTGTTTTTTTAAATGAATGAGCCCCATTTTTTCTGAAGTTAGGCATTGATAAATTTCGCTCGCCTTTTGCATACGCTCTTCAGAAGAGGAGAGCAGGGAGTACTCATGAAAAAGCTCCTCTTCCTCGCCCTCTTTGAGATCAGCTTCTTCAAATTCGCTAATCTCCATTTTACAAATTTCGACTTCTCGAAGTCTTTTTGCTTCATTTTGTTGCCATTCTTGCAACGCGTTGCGCAATTCCTGCTCCTCTTTCCAAGATTCAGCAAATTGGCTTACTTCTTGGCTACAGCCAGCAAAATCATCCACAAGCTGCCGATGCTCCTCGACAGAAAAGAGCATTTGATTAGCATGTTGGCCCACTAAGTTAAATAAAAAAGAGCCAAGCCTTTTTAGTAGAGAAACCTGTACGGGTTGGTGGTTGATGAAAGTTCGGTTTTTCCCATTAATGGAAATTTCTCTTTTTAGAACTAGCTCTTCCCCATCCAGGTCTATGCCAGATTCTTGTAAAAGCTTTTGAATGTCCGGTCTTGAATGGATATCGAGTATGGCCTCCACCGTAGCTTTTTCGCATCCATGACGGACCAAAGAAGCGTCACCTCGATTGCCAAAAAGAGTTTTTAGGCCCTCCATAATGGCTGATTTACCCGATCCCGTTTCCCCGGAAAGAACATTAAAGCCTTCCGCAAAAGAAATTTCCATAGACTCGATAAGAATCAAAGAATGAATTTTTAAGAATTTAATCATGAGTAGAGTCTATTAAGTCCTGTAGGGAGCCTGCACTCAATTCCATTAAATAATAGTCTTGACTCCAGAGAGGAACGGAAAAAACAATATTGCGCTCCACCGCGTCGATAGGCTTTAATTCAATTGGACTTCCCGCAAACGGATAAATGAGTATTTCATCAAAGCTAAAAGTTTTCTTCTCCTTGGCATAATCGCTTTTCTTTACCAAAACAGCCCGATTCATGATATCAATCAGTTTTGTTTGCTGCTCAAAATTTAACGTGTAGGGTTTTTGCTTGTAAATTACTGCCGCCCCACGGACATTGTTCATAGCAATATAGGTGTTTTTTTCAGAAGCTGAAAAAAAAGGAGAGAGATTTAAAAAGATAAGAGTGAATGCTCCAATCACAACCGCAATGGTCATTATAACAAGGGTATTGCTTTTCATAGTCGCCTTTTTATTAGGGTCATAGAAATCTCTTTATTCTCTTGCTTTTGCCAAAATCACGTCAAGAGTTTTGAAATGTTTTTTGCCCACATTTTCTAGCTCCTGCTGCCCATGCTCTCTAGCAAATTTTACACCTGCGGAAATCACTTGGGAAGAAGCTCCTTTAGGAAGAGTGATGTGATATTTTTCACTTAAAGCATTTAATCCTTGCAAAAAGGCATCTCGAGCGAGGATTGAAGCTGCTGCAACAACAAGATCCTCTTCGGCGCGGTGACGTTGGGTAAGATTGAGGAAGATTTTTTTTCTTTTTAATGCATCAATGACGACATATTCGCTGGCAAACTGGTCAATAATTACTTTATCGCAACTGGTTCTTGCGACAAGAGTTTCAATAATCGTCGCATGGCCCCACGCAAGTAGACGATTCAAATTGCGAAATTGCTCATAGAGTTGGTTGTATTTTAAAGGGTTAACTTTAACGATATGGTAGACAAAATTTTCGCGAATTTTGAGGGCTATTTTATGAATGGCTAAATCTTTCAAATTTTTCGAATCCTTCACGCCAAGCTCTTTTAATAAGCTCACCTTTTCCTCCGAGGCATAGACCCCTGCAACGCATAAAGGTCCAAAAAAATCCCCTTTTCCCGATTCATCCACCCCGATGCGAGGGAGCTTGTCGATTTGTGTTAGTGGATAAGAATAGCTAAAGGCTTTTAGAATTTCGGGTTCTAAATAAAATTCAATAAATGAAGCCATCTCTTTGCCTTGAACGACAAGTTTTCCCGATGTATAGAGAGTGCAGGCAATGCCCTTTTTGGTGGCACTAAAGTGAGTATAGGGGGGGATTGAGAAAATAAATCCTTGGGATTCTAGGTCATGGCGCAGTTTAGTTGCGAGTCCCGGGTCAATTTGTGCAACAAAACTAGAAGGTTTGCTCATTTGATTTTCTTATTTTTTAATTCTGGTTTAGTTTATAAAGATACCATTGTCGATGGATTTTTTAGGATAGGTTTTTATGAATGAATTGGTTGTTGATGAAATGAGGGAAATAAGTGAGACGTTTAAGAAGCGCCGTAAGGAAATGAATCTTTCCCTGAAGGAAGTGGAAAACGCTACTTCCATCCGTATGACCTATCTACAAGCCATTGAAGATGGAGAGTTGAAAAAACTCATTTCTCCCGTTTATGCTCAAGGTTTTCTTAAGCAATACGCTGCCTTTCTTGGTATTGATGGTGAGGCAATTGTGCGTGAACATCCCCATCTTTTTAACCGCAAAGAGCAGCAAGAGTTTGCTTATGGAATTGGCACCCTAGAAATGCGTGGCAATCCGGGGGCCGGGGCGAAATGGGTTCCCAACTTTCTCTGGATCGTTGCTTTCATGGGTCTTTTTGGTTTGGCATGGTATCTAGCAAAAACTTTTGAAGTACTTTGATGAAAGATGGATAGGGCGATAGGCTTTTTGCGTGTTTTTTTTACGGGACTTTGCATGGGGGCAGCCGACCTTGTCCCAGGGATTTCCGGTGGAACGATTGCTTTTATCATGGGTATCTACGAGCAACTTATTCATGCAATACGTTCCTTAAACATTAAAATGCTTATCGCTCGTAAAATTCCTTTCTCATTTCTTTTTTTCCTCTTTTCCGGAATGGCCTGTTCATTACTATTATTTTCGCATACCATTGCAACGCTTCTAAAGGATTCTGAGCACAGGCCATTACTCTATGCCTTTTTTATGGGATTAATTGCGGCTTCCGTTTGCTTTTTGCTCGGTCAGATTAAAAATTGGAGCAAAAACGAGGTTATTTCTCTCATCCTCGGCGCAATGGTCGCCTATTTGCTAAGTGGACAGCCTTTAGCATACTCGGAGAAAGTTATCATTCAAGATGTCTGGATTCATCCTTGGCTTATTTTCTCAGGTGCAGCAGCTATCTCGGCAATGCTCTTGCCTGGAATTTCTGGGAGCTACCTCCTGATGATTCTAGGTGTCTATCCTATTTCTCTTGAGGCATTAACAGATTTTTCAAGTGGATTAAAAAATGGTCTATTAGATGGAGCTGCCTTGGTTATTCTTGCTAATTTGATGACGGGAATTGTCTGCGGAGCTCTTCTTTTTTCTCATGTTATTAACTGGCTATTAAAGCATTACCATCAAATGACTTTGGCATTGCTTATTGGCTTTATGATCGGAGCGGTGCGCACCGCATGGCCTTTTTGGGAATTTACAACCGTTTTACACCCTTTTCGTCCTGAGAAAGGGATGATTCCTTCAATGACGCGGCCTATTCTTCCTGATATTAGCACTCCTCTTTTTTGGAAGGCATTAATCTGTGCGTTGGCTGGTTTTTTGATTGTTTTCGCAATCGATGTGTTTTTCAGGGAAGAAGCCGTAATGCACACGAAAAAGAGTTAGTCCATGTGCTGGTGCACTCATTCCTGCCTTAGTGCGGTCTTTCCCATCTAAAATAAGCGGGATTTGGCTGACAGAAATTTTTCCAAGTCCTACGTAAACTAAAGTCCCTACAATATTTCGGGCCATTTTGTAGAGAAAATGGCGTCCAAAAATAGCGATTTTTAAGCGGTTATTTTCTAGCTGGACAAAATCAATTCTCTCTACCTGACGGATTTTATTTTGGTAGACTTCATTTTTTTTAGCATTGCAAAAAGCGGAAAAGTCATGCTTACCAATAAGCTGCTTAGAGGCTTCTTTCATTTGTTTAATATCTAGGTGCTTTGGGACGTGCCAAGAGTAAAGACGGTGCTGCGGAAGTTGAACGCTTCCCTGGCAGATTTCGTAGTGGTATGTTTTCCCATTTGAATCTAGCGTTGGATGGAAATCGTTTTCTGCGACCTCTACCATCGTGATGCGTATATCCTTAGGTAGCAGAGCATTTATGCTGAGTTTAAATTTTGAAACATCCTCTAAAGTCTTTGATGTAAAAAAGTTAACGACTTGGCCGAGCGCATGAACGCCAGCGTCTGTTCTGCTAGCTGCTTGAAGAGTAATTTCATGTTGTAAAATGCGTTGCAGGGTCTTCTGTATTGCCTCTTCGATACTGGGACCTAACGGGGTTTTTTGCCAACCTAAGTAGTTTGTCCCATCATAGACTAAAGTGAGGCGAATGTTAGATAGGGAGGTCACGGCATTTTAACAAATAGTTGCACTCCTTCCGCAAAGCGTTGAATCGCCAGCAATACGAGTATCATACCCATCAGCCTCTCACAGGCCATGAGTCCATTGTGGGTCAAAACTCTTTTTAAGAAGGGTGAGGCGAGTAAAACTGCTGATGCAGCAACCCAAGCGAGAAAAATAGCACCTACCATGAGAGGAATCGAAGGGATGTCATGGGCATAGAGCATGATTGTTGCAAGCAATGAGGGGCCTGCAATAAGAGGAATTGCTAAGGGAATAACAAAAGGTTCTCCTTTGGGAAGATTAGCGCGAGGGCTGTCAAAAGAAGGAAACAAAATTTTAATAGCCACTAGGAAGAGAATCAGGCCTGAGGAAAGTCTGATCGCAGTATCCGAGATTTGCAAGATATCAAATATGTACTCCCCAATCGTATTGAAAAGAAGCATAAAGCCTAGAGCGATCAACATTTCCCGGATCACAATCCAGTTTTGGCGTTTGCGTGGGAGTTCATGCACCAGATTGAGATAGGAAGAGACGTTGCCAATAGGATCCATGATTAAAAAAAGCATGAAAGCTAGATTGAATAGGGTCATTTTAGTTCCTACAGGGTTATTAAGAAGAGGCGCAATCCGTTAACAATCATTGACATAGAAATCATAGATAACAACATGCCCATGAGCTGCTCAAGTGTAGTAAGGCCCCTTTTCCCTAGAATTCTTTGCATATAGGGTGCGGCGATTAGAACAGCGATAACGCCTGACCATGCCAGCAAAATGGCGAGTGAAATTTTTAGATCATTGGCCTCTTGTCGAGCAAATAACATGATCATTGTTAGGACTCCTGGCCCCGATAAGAGGGGAGTTGCAATCGGTACAATAAAGGGTTCTTGTGGCGGTATTTGCTGTTGAGCAGTCTCGTTTTTGGGGAAAATCATGCTTAATGCAAGGATGAGAAGCAGAATGCCCCCACAAAGTGTCATCGCAAAGTCGCTGACTTGGAGCAATCCTAGAAATCTTTCCCCTAAATATTGGAAAAATATGGCAATAAAAAAGGAGATGAGTCCTTCTCTAAGGAGCGTTTTTTTCTGCCTTTCAAAGTCATAATTCTTGACGAGAGCTAGAATCGTCGGAGAATTCCCAATAGGATTAGTGACAAGAAAAAATGTGAGAGCGATTTGAAAAAGTGACACAAGTATCAACTACCTAAATTTAGGATGGATCATATTTTAAGAAGAACTTTTTTTCAATACAAACAATCTGTGCAGGAAATAATAATCACAGAGTTTTTTTAATTAGATTAGTGATGGATAGGAGGGTAAATAAATTATTTTAAACCATTCAATGATCACGTGATTAGGATCAATTAAAATAAAATTTTCTTGCAAGAAAGAAGGATTTAAACTCTGGAATTTAATTTAACGAGAATAAAGAGAGAATTTAGTTAGGAAAGATTGTATTGGGGCAGGCTCTCTTCTAAAAATACTAAACCAATTGGAGCCTATAATAAAGAGGGCACTTAATGCGAAAAGGCAATTATTGGCCTTTTGGCTAATGTTAAGTTTCAAGAGCATACCCCTAGATTTTGTTGTTCATGTTTCAAAAAAATGTCGATTAGCTGGAGTTTTAATACATTCACTTAGCTAATCAGTCTAAAGAATCTATTTAAACACAGGTCTCATTTAAAAAAAGTGGGAATAATTCCCTGAAATTAAAAAATTAATATTTAATTAATAAAAATTAAAATAATATTAAAATCTTTAATTGAATTAAATAAATGCTTTGTTTATTTGTTAATTGTAATTGAATTAAATTTCAGGAGGTGTTTATGAAAGATTTTAATCCTATTAAGATTACAAATCATCCTTATGAGCCTAGTTCAAGTCATATTGGGGCAAAAGCTTTAACAAAAAAAGAGCATGGCGTTAAAAGTTCTGGGAGAATGACCAAAAGACTTGAATTTGCAGCTTTTGGCCATGAAGATAAATCAGATATTAACACGACCGCCTATCGCACGAATGTAGCGTTTAAAAATGTAGGTCCCAGCAAAAGAAATAGCGACAATGTCCCAAAATTAAATTTCATAGAAAAACGGTTCTATGTTCCTCTTCTTGTTCAGAAAGGTACGGACAGTTTGGATTTAGTTTGGGTTCTAGTGAATAAATCTAGTTTATCTAAACGCTTTAACATCAGCAAAGAAGAGTGGAAGGAAGTTGCTGGCATCAAAAACCCAGAGAAAAAACAAGAAGCTATTCAAGCTCTTGTTAAAGCAAAAATTAAGCAGCTAAAATCTGCTGATAACAGAAAAGCCTCTTCATCCTCAACGAAGGCTAACTCTGGAAACAGGATAAAGAAAGGGGCAGCTAAGAAAATAAAGAACGAAGCTAAATCAGGAACAAGTTTTTTGAGAAGGTTTTTTAAAGTAGGTACTAAGAAAGATAAATAATTTTTGGTGGGCAACTTGTTGATTAATATAAGTTGCTCCCTTTGTCTTTTTCTTAATTCAAAGTCAGCTGACTCGAGGCAATCCTAAAAATCTTTCTGATAAATTTAGTTATGCTTATTATCCTTATTATTTAAGCTTTTTATAACTTGTGATTTATGGTTTATCATTTTTTTTAAACGTGGGTGGCCACCTTTAAGAAATTTTCTTTCATTGAAGCATTTAAAAAAAATAATTTCTTTTTTTATTATTAATATAAATCTATATTTAAATTATTAATGAGGGGATAATATGGCAATTACATCAATTAAAGTAAATGGCAATCCTTATAACAGTAGTAAAAGTACTGCAGACAAAATTCTTGATAAGAACAAAGTTATTAGTGCAGGGAAGAATAAACACAGAATTGAATTTGAAGATCTCAAGGGAAACAATATCTATAAGGTTGCTGTAAAGCTTATTAAAAACAAAGCCACCAGAGAAAACATGGGGGAAAATTCCTAAACTTGGTTTTATCGAAAAAAGATTTTACACCCCTTTAAGAATCAATACTGCAGAGGGGGATGTCTGGATATTAGTAAATAAAGCAAGTTTGAGAAAACGATTGGACCTCGATAAGGAAACGATTGCAGACAAAGAGTTACCCCTATCGAAATTAAATAAAAAAATACAAGAGCTTGGAAGGTCCCTGCCAGCTAAACCCATTGGTAGCAAAAATTCTATTAAGAAAGAAAATCCTGCAAGCGAAGGGGGAGGCAAAGGCAAAAATTCTAAAGTAAGTTTTTTAGGCAAAATTTTTGGTGGTAAAACAAAAAAGTAGCTAGCTGGCTACCTCTTTACATTTACATCGATTTGGCTGAGCCTCTCTATAGCTTCATCGACCGCTTCTTTTTTTGCGAAGGCGCTGAAGCGCAAGAAGCCTTCTCCGGCTGGGCCAAATCCACTTCCCGGGGTGGTCACTATGTGTTTGCTTTCCAGCAATTCACTAAAGGCGTCCCACGATTTTCTCCCAGGAAACTGGACCCAAACGTAGGGGGAGTGTTCTCCTCCGAAACAACGGTACCCAAGTCTTAAAAAAGTTTCTTTAATTTTTTGAGCATTGACTAGGTAGTGGTCTAGTTGTTTCCTGATTTCTTTAAGGCCTTCTTCATCAAGTGCTTTTAATGCACCGGCCTGAGCGATGTTGGAGGCGCCATTAAAAAACGTTGTGGCAATGCGCTGCCAATCTTGATGAACAGAAGTGCCATCGTCGTATTTTAATGCTTTTGGTACAACAGCCCACCCAAGGCGTACTCCCGTAAACCCTGCCATTTTTGAAAATGAATTGAGTTCGATAGCAACTTCTTCTGCTCCTTCAATTTCATAGATACTTTTGGGAAGCTTAGGATCTTGAATAAAATAAGCATAGGCTGCATCAAAAATTAGAATAGCGCCAATTTTTTTTGTATAGGCTACAAGTTGTGTTAACTGTTCTTTGGTAGCAACAGCTCCTGTTGGGTTGTTTGGAGAACAAAAATAGATAACATCAGCTTGAAAATTTAGCTCGGGGAAAAAATCATTTTCGGGGCGGCAATTAAGGTAGACGATGCCATCATAGAGCCCCTTTTCTTGATTAAAAGCTCCTGTTTGGCCGCAAGCTACAGAAGTATCCACGTAAGCTGGATACGAGGGGTCCTGCACTGCCATGGTTACATCAGAACCAAAAAGGAGCTGTAGACGTCCAATATCACATTTTGAACCATCGGATACGAAGATCTCATCAGGCCTTAGTTGATTATGATAAACTACCTCAGCAATTTTTTCTCTTAGTATAGAATATCCCTGCTCGGGGCCATAACCCTTATATGAGGAAGAGACTCCAAGTTCAATAGCGCCGTTTTTAAGCCCTTCGACAATAGAGAAAGGAATAGGCTCTGTCGTGTCGCCAATTCCCAGGCTAATAATTTTGGCATCAGGGTTTTTCTCAAGTAAAGCTTCTTTTCGCCTTGCAATTTCAGGAAATAGATAGCTGGAATGTAATTTTAAAAGGGAGGGATTGCGTTTAACCATGAAGTTTTCCCGCTGGGATAAATTGTTGGTATTTTTCTAACACTGTTTGCATTTTAAGCTCATTTATCGCGCTAAGTGGAGATAGAGGTAGGCGGCAAGGGCCGGCAGCCATCCCGGTTAATTGCATGAGACGTTTGATTGGGACGGGGTTAGTTTCTATAAAAGCTTCTTTAAAAAGCTCTAGCAAGTGAAAGTGCCATTTTCGAGCTGCTAAATGATCATTGGCTAAAGCAAGGTTGACCATTTCTACAAGCGCGTTAGGAATTAAATTACTGGCCACAGAGACCACACCATGTCCTCCAAGAGTCATCAAAGGAAATGTTAAACCATCATCTCCCGAAAAAATTTTAAAGTCAGGGCGGATGGCTAAAACTTGCGCAAGGACATCCATGATTTGATGCAAGTTCCCCGAAGCTTCCTTAACTGCCTGGATATTGGGCAATAGAGCCAATCTTTTAAGCGTTTCGGTGTGAATATTTTGACCAGTTCTTCCCTGGATATTGTAGAGCATCAAAGGTAGATCAACATGTTCAGCGACCGCTTTAAAGTGGAGATACAGACCCTCTTGAGAGGGTTTATTATAATAGGGTGTGACAACAAGGGCCCCATCCGCACCAAGCCTTTTCGCCTGTTCGGTTGCTGTAATCGTTTTTTTGGTTGAGTAACTTCCTGTACCGACAATTATGGTTGCTTGATGCTTCACCTCTTCAACAGTAGTTTGAATGATCTCTTCCTTTTCACCCTCTTCTAAAGTAGGAGCTTCTCCTGTTGTCCCTAAAATTACAATGCCGGTCACACCGCTTGCAATCTGAAGGCGCAAATTCTGTCTTAAGCCCTCAAGATCTAGAGTCCCATCCTCATTAAAAGGGGTAACGACCGCTGTATAAACGCCAGGTTTCATAGAATATCCTCGAGAGTAAAGAAGCCCTTTTTGCCGTTCAGCCATTCTGCAGACTGGATAGCTCCTGTGGCAAATCCTTTTCTGTTCTTTGCTTCATGTGTAACAGTAATGCTATCATAGGGCGAATCAAAAATAACAGAATGCATGCCAGGATGATGGCCTAATCTTAATGAGGGAAAATGCAACAGATCATGAGCAATTTTTCCATGACTGGTTTCAAAAAGTGCTGCCTTTTTATTTTTAAAATGGTTTAGCAGAGTTTTGGTGATTGCTTTAGCTGTCCCAGATGGGCTGTCGGCTTTTTCCTGATGGTGCATTTCATAGCCTCCTACATCGTAGCTATCATGATTGGCAATGAGCGCTGCCGCAGCGTTGAGGGTTTTTAAATAAAGATGCACGCCAATTGAAAAATTAGGAGAGTAGAGGAATCCAATTTGGTAGCGTGTTACTAAATCTTGAATCTTCTCATAATCATTTTCCCATCCTGTAGTGCCTACGACAATGCTTGTGCCGCTCGATGCTGCTTTTTCCACATTGCGTAAAACTGCTTGGGGATGGCTGAAATCAATCGCTAAGTCAGCATTTTCTAAATTTGCAATTTCATGCCCTTTTTCTAAAGCTGCCTCTGCTACGAGCATGCCCATTTTCCCTTTTCCGAATAAAGCGATTTTTAGCGTAGCCATTCTGTCCTTTAAGTGAGCGATGAGCTCATCCATTTTTTTTGTTTGCATTTCGTTTAACTGATGCAAGATGATAAAGAAATCATCATTTTGCTGAAAGGCTGCCTTTGTCCAATTGGCAGATCCATTGACAAGTACGTCCTGGTCGATGTAAAGAAATTTATAATGCAGTAAACTACTTCCGGGATTCGTGTAAACTGGGATACCGCTACTTTGTAAAAGATCTGCGATTTTTTTGCTGGCTCCTTTTGAAGATTGATGATCGAGAAAAACTTCAATATTAACGCCACGTTGCTTAGCGCTAATGAGCTCCTTTGCAAAATCAAAACGCGTGAAAGTAAACATAGCAACACGAATGGTTTTTTTAGCTTCACGAATGAGATTCTTAATTCTAACAGAGGCATCTTTGTTATCCGGTAAAAACCAGAGTTCACAATCTTGCCCACCAATGGTAAAAGAATGGTGGGGTACTGGCTCTTCGTAAAAATCTTCACACATAAACTGGGCTTTTTTTAAAATATTGGCTGCGAGATTGCGACAGCGGACAGCGGAAATTAAATTAGCTTGTTCACAAAGGGAATCTGTTGTCATATTTGCTGAACCAAACCAAACTTCTTCGCTGTCGATGACCATCATTTTCTGATGCATATGCCCAACGGCAGCTCTTGCGACAGCATAAACCTTGGGGCCCAGTTTACGATCCACTCGCGCTGAAGCTTTTGCATCGTAGATCACTCTAACCTCTAATCCCTCTTCACTTTTTTTTCGCAGTGCTTGGATAATTTCCGGGTCAGAAAGGGAGTAAATGAGAAGAACAATCGACTCTTTGGCATTTCCAATCGCTTTTTTTAACGTTTTTTGTAGATAATCACCTGTTAGGTTGGAATAGAGGATTGCCGGCTCTTTGCCATTGGGCATCGCAGACGCCGTTTCCAAGCCTCCCATCCAAACAAAACAGCTTGCTAGGAGTGCAATAAAAAACATAATTAAGGATTGTTCCAGCGTTTGTTTTTTGCGTTTCTTTTTTTTCACAAAACTCCAAGTAAGGCTGATTTAAGGCCCGTATAGCGTTTTTTTACTTCATCGTTTTTAACAGCCATCGCTAGAGCTTTTTTAGTTCCAACAAGAACGACAAGCCTTTTTCCCCTTGTGACACCAGTATAGAGCAAATTGCGTTGAAGTAATTTAAAGTGGGTCGTGTGAACGGGCATAACAATACATGGGCATTCGCTTCCTTGGTACTTGTGGACTGAAACTGCATAGGCTAATACAAGCTCATCAAGCTCTGCAGATTCATAGAGTATTTCTTTGTCGTCAAAGCAGACTAGTAGAGATTGCTCTATAAAATCAATAGCGACAATCCTGCCTACATCGCCATTAAAGACTTCCTTTTGATAGTTATTGCGTATTTGCATCACTTTGTCGCCAACCATGAATTTACGACCAAAGCGCATTAGCGAAGCGTCTTTTGCATTAAGCTCTTGCTGAAGAACGGCATTTAGGTTTTCAGTTCCAACCATTCCTTTTTTCATGGGAGCCAATACCTGGATGTCATTTAAGGGGTGCAAATTGTATTTCTGGGGTAGCCTCTGAATGGCTAAAGTGACAATTTCTTTTAGCACCTGTTCTACTTCAGCTGCTTCGATAAAGAAAAAATCGCTATCTGGAGCATGGCGAATATCTGGATAAAGTCCATTGTTAATAAGGTGAGCATTTAAAATGATTTTAGAGCCTTTCGCCTGTCGAAAAATTTCTGTGAGGATAGTAACTGGAAGTCGCTTAGAGGAAATCATTTCCTTCAAAACGTTACCTGGGCCAACACTTGGGAGTTGGTGAACGTCACCAATTAAAATTAAGCGCGCGTGAGAAGGAATAGCTTTTAATAAGTTGTACATTAACGGGGTGTCGATCATGCTGGCCTCATCGACAATGATTAAATCGCATTCGAGGGGATTTTCTCGACAGCGTTTAAAGCCGCCCTTTTTAAAATCAAATTCCAATAAGCTATGAATCGTCTTTGCTGTTTTACCAGTGATTTCACTCATGCGTTTTGCAGCTCTTCCTGTCGGGGCTGCTAAGAGGATATGGCTGGTAAGTTTTTCTGAGATATGTAAAATGGCTTTGGTAATTGTGCTTTTCCCGGTTCCTGGACCTCCTGTGATGACCTGTACCTTTTCGCTTAAGCCTTGTTTAACTGCTTGGATTTGCTGTTCCGCTAATTCTATTTGCAGCTTTTCCTGAACCCATTCGACAGCCTTCTCTAGTTGAACTTTGCGCAAGACACTAGGTTCTTCATTTAAGCGTTTTATTTCTCTAGCGATGCCAATTTCTGCATTAAATAGCGATTTGAGCCATATAAAAGGCTTTAGATCTGTATCAAAAACAAGTTTAAATATTTCAATGTATTCTGCTTGTTTTAATACATGCAAACGCTGTTCAATCATAGAACTGGGCACTTCGAGAAGCTTTTCTGCATAATTTAAAAACTCGTCAACTGGATAGCAGACATGCCCATCATTGGATAGTTCTGAGAGCACATACTCAACACCTGCGTCAATTCTGACTGTGGAATCTTTCAGGATATTTAGCTTGCTAGCCAACGTATCAGCAGTTTTAAACCCAATCCCAAAAATATCTCGAGCCAACTGGAAGGGATTTTCTGTTACTTTTTTTATACTTTCTTTTTGATAAACCTTGTAAATTTTTTGAGCGAATGCTGGGCTGACACCATGACCTTGCAAAAAAACCATGACATCGCGAATGCTTTTCTGATCAGCCCAGCAGGTGGCAATTAAATTTATTTTTTTCTTACCAATCCCTTTAATTTCATTTAATCTGGCAGGGAACTTGTCGATGATATTGAGCGTTTCTAATCCGAAGTAATCTACAATTTTTTCGGCATAGACAGGGCCTATTCCTTTGACAAGTCCTGAACCTAAATACTTCTTGATTCCTAATAAATTTGCAGGAGCTTCAATCGAGTAGCTTTTAACTTCAAATTGCTGACCATGAACAAGATGCTGTCTCCACTCTCCCTCACATCGGACCGTCACTCCAGGATTAATGAGTGGAAGAAAACCTACAATGCAAACTAATTCTTTTTGTTTGTGAATATTTATTTTTGCAACGGTGTAGCCATTTTCATCATTTTGAAAAGTAATTCTTTCAATAACTCCGAAGACCTGTTCCATAAATGCAAAGCCTGATAATGTGAAAACAGCAGAGAAGCTATTTCTTTTTAAGTTCCTTGTAGTCAGTAAATTATATTTACCACATCACTTTAATTTAAGCTTAATTTGCAGTAACCATTCAAGAATATTAACTAATTTGCGGTTAATTCACAGGAGAAATTTTTTATGAAGTTTTCCCTAAAATCCCTTGTATGTGGAATAATTGCCCTAAATGCTTATGCTTTTGCGCAAGAATGCGGAGAAGTAAAAGAGGAAAGTATTGAAGAAGATTGCTATAATGAAGAGGCCTATAGAGCGGAATGGCGTCGTCCCCGCCAATATGTATTTAAATTCGTCCCTTACTACCCAGAGGGAGAGGCTCTAAGGGGGGAAAGAGAAGAGTCAAGGTGGCCGGGAAAACGCAACTTCGAGCTCTTTGATCGGTTAACTCAATAAGATAAAATGCCCATTTATACAAAAGAAAGTTTAGAGACCCTTCGCAAAAAAATTGATCTTGTTGAGGTCCTCGAAGCTAATATTGAATTGAAAAAGGCGGGAGCTGCCTACAAAGCCCTCTGCCCTTTTCATGACGAAAAAACGCCTTCTTTTATGATTCAAAGAGGGGATACCCATTACCATTGTTTCGGTTGTGGGGCGCATGGAGATGCTATTCATTTTTTGATGAACTACCAAAAAATGAATTTCACTCAAGCGATTGAGTATCTCGCTGCCAAATTTCAAGTAATACTTGATATTGCTTCGATGCCTCAGGAAGTCAAAGGCCCTTCTAGGGCTAAAATTAAAGAAGCTTTGAATTTGGCTTCGCGTCTTTATCATTTTAATCTACTCTACACTGATTTTGGCAAGGATCCCCTAAATTATCTTTATGAACGCGGACTGACTCTTGATTTTCTCACGCAATTTGAAATTGGCTTTTCACCAGGAGATCCTAAAATTTTCCGTGCTTTCTTTAAAGATTTCTCTGAGGAAATTCTTTTGGCTGCAGGGCTCGTTACGCAAGGCAATCGGGAGTTTTTTGCAGATCGCATCCTGTTTCCCATAAGGGACGGATTAGGAGCAGTGATTGGATTTTCGGCAAGAAAGTTTAAAGAAGAAACTTTTGGTGGGAAATACATTAATACTAAAGAAACGGTACTGTTTAAAAAGTCGAAAGTTCTTTTTGGGCTTAACTATAGCCGTCGTCGTATTGCTAAAGAGCGTAAGGCCCTTATTGTGGAAGGACAGATTGATGCGCTTCGCCTGATCTATGCCGGATTTGATTATGTCGTCGCTAGCCAGGGAACAGCTTTTGGCGATGAACATGTTCAAGAAATTCTTCATCTCGGTCCCCAACTCGTTTATCTAGCTCTTGATTCTGATAGCGCCGGGGAAAATGCTGCAATTAAGATTGGAGATCTCTTTCAAAAAGAGGGCATAGAGGTGCGTGTTGTGGAACTTCCACCGCAATTTGATCCAGACCTCTTCCTTCGCAAAAAAGGGTCCGAGGCGTTTCAAAAACTTCTAGACGGTAGCCTTGACTATCTGACATTTTTAGTTCATGTTCAGTCTCGTTCTTATAACCTCAACTCACCGGCAGGTAAAACAGAGCTTGTGACGGAAATCATCAAGCAAATTCGCCGTTGGAATAATCCTTTAATGGTTCATGAGAGCTTGAAGAAATTGGCTGCTCTTACGCAAACTCCTGAGGAGATGATTGGCCTTAAAGAACAACAAGGACCCAATCTCTACATTAAACGCACAGGAACGATTGGACAAATAGAAATAGATCCGAATAGAATTTTGGAAGTTGATCTTCTCCGTTGGCTGCTCATTACAGATAATGCAAATCTTAAAAAGATTGCCGCGCTTAATCTTACCCCTCAATCTTTTCACATTCCTCAATGTCAAAAAATTTATGAGATTTACCAGGGTTCTGCCAACCCCTCGCTCCTGACCTTAGCTCTTGAATTAGATGAGGGGGAAGGTGAAGCCTTTCTCAACGAAATCTCAAGTAAGAGAATTAATCGTGAAAAAGCTGAAGCTCAGTTTATTGAAACTGTACAGTGTCTTCTGGAGCGCAATTGGATGATTCAGCGGGAATCGATTAAGAATCAAATCCAGAGCGGTCATTTGGATGACGAAAAAGTTCTTGGACTTGTTAAAGAATTTGATGCCATTAAAAGCTCACCACCTAAAGTTTGTTTATGAAGCAGAAACATCTTGTCTTTTATGATGGAGAATGTGGTTTTTGCGATCAAACTGTGCAGTTTTTGCTTAAAAGAGACACAGATAAGCGTTTTTTATTTGCTCCTTTAAAGGGGGAAACGGCTAACCATTACCTTAAGCAAATTCCTTCCGGTACAGATAGCCTTGTGTTGATCGAAAATTACCAAACCCCTCAAGAAAAGCTCTTTCTTTATGGCAAAGCTGCTTTGCGGATCCTATGGCTATTAGGCGGCAGATGGACGCTTCTTGGGATGTTGTCTTTTTTGCCATCCTTTTTTTATGATTGGGCCTACCGTCTTGTGGCTCGCTACCGGTATCGTTTCTATTCAGCGGCCTGCCGCATTCACCCCTTAGAATCATCGAAAAGAGATCAGTTTTTAAAATAGATTTTTTAAACAATGCCAGATCTATTGGTGAAGATTCTCTATTTCTCTTTTGATTCTAGCTAATAGCTCTTTATCTTTTTCAATATACATGGTCATGACTCCGAGTTGAGGACCCGATTGATTACCTGGGAACGTATGTATAAGCTGGTTTATACCTTCAATGCAGTGTTCTATTTGCTTTTCTGCATTTTCGAGAGTTGCGCTATCTTTGGAAAGCTCTTCAAAATTATCGTGAATGTGAGTTAAGTCCATACACTGGCCCTGCATTGATAGTCGGGGTGTTTCGCAGTTTTTGTCATAAGACGATTGCATCGTGAATCTTCGAGCACTTGGGTTAGTATTAGAAGGGCTTTGAGAGGAGGTGTTAGTTAATGCAGGAATTGTTAAAGGTCTTGGTAGTTCTGAAAATGCAGAATTTCCTGACGTAAAAAATGTTTGAGCGGACCCTATCCGATTTGAGGACTGAGAAGGGACCGTTGGAGTGATGTCTGTCCTGCGTTTTTTGTTAGGCGGAATGCCATGGTTTTTTGGTGATTCATTAGGCAATGCCTTATTTGAAAAATGATTGTGATGGGGAAGCTGCAGGCTTTCAAAAGAAGGCAGCTGGAGTTTATCATTAAATATTTTTCTACAACGCCCTAAAAGATGCAGGCATTTCTCCCCACCCATTCCATCTCTAGATAAAAGCTCAAGTTTGTGATAATCTTTTTCTAAAACTGATCTAAGCTTGCCTTGAGTTATCTTGTCTAATGAATCTAATTCTTCTAAAATATAGGAGATGCATCGGGTGGTCTCATCTGAATAGGAGTCATCGTTACTCATATCTTTTGGATGGCAATGAGTAAAAAGCTGTTGGCCCTCTTCGGTTGTCGTTAGTCTAGGAGTCTGCCCATTCCATGCTTGCAAAAGTTTTCCTGAATCCGATTGATTAAATGTTGGTGGCATGTATTCCTCTTTTAAATAGAACTAATATAAGGTTTGCTTTGTGAAATTAAAAAATTTCACAAATTATTAATAATAATAAAATTGAATGCAATAGATAAAGCAATATAATCCTTCAGCTTTAATTTGATGAGTATTGGATTAAGGTTTATTTTAAATTGTTATGGGATTGAAAGAATTTATTCAGGGCAAATTTCAATACCTACGATGATTTTTTTTAAGATAGCTCTATCATTGCTTAAAATTTTCCTTAAAGCAGGCTCTGCCTCAGGACAATCAGAGATGACTTTACATGCCTTTTGGATACACTCTTCAATTCTTATTTTTAGATTTTTTAACATATTAAGATCTTTATAGGGAATTCCATTGGGGAATTCGCCGTGGATGTGGTGATAGCAAATCAAATTTCCCTCGATCACTACTGGAGAACCCCCGAGAAAATGAGGATTAAAGACCTCAGGTAGTCGAGAACGTTGTGCTAATAGTGTATTCATCGTGATCGTATTATTTGACGTACCGGGCAGGACCGTTTTTAAACGTTTTTTAGGAGCTTCTTGTCTAGCCTTAGGCATTATTTTCATGCAGCTATCGCTAGGGGGCTTTTTCTGCTCTTGTAGAGTATTTTTGATTACTAAACTGTAGTATTCTGTAAATACTTTTGCACAGCGCTTTGCTAGCTTTTGACAAACTTTGATATCTTCTTCATTTAATAGGAGATTTTTTTTCCTTAGTTCTTCGTAGTCTTTTCTCAAAATCTCTCGAAGAGCATGTGCCGTTACAGATTTTGGATTAAATTCTTTGAGTTGATTCAAAAGGAAATTGATACATTTTACATTACTAACTAAAGAAAGTTCGCAACCTGTGTGAGCATGGCAATGGCTATAAAAGAATTTGGCTTGATCAGCTACAGAAAGATAAGGAGCCTCTTTACCCCACTCTTCTTCTAAAGAAAATGGATTTGGGTGAAAAGGTAAAATTTGCATACAACTCCCTAAAAAAAATGATAAGAGAAACCATATTCTTAGCAGGAATTGGTTTTTTTCTCTTAAAATAAAAATTTTTATTTATTAAATACCATTCACCCTCCACCCCGGGCACCTTCAAGAAAGGGCGGCAGATCGGAAATCCTTAAGTTATAGAGCTAAATTTTATTCCAGCTATTGTTTGTTAAACAGCTTTATAAAGAATCAATTTTAAAAAAATTTAAAGCGCTGAATGTATATCCTTAAGGCAATACAATTCAGTAGGGTAGCTCATTTGTAAATTTGGCTATTTCTTCAATTTAATCTTTAAATAAGCGTAGTGGCCTTTCGATCATTAAATAGCCCATAACATATCCCCCTTTAGATTTGATAGAGCGTATTCAGGTTTAAAATGAATACGTTTCTTGAGTTAATTTAATAAAAATCCAATAGAACTTTTCCTTGGAGAAGGCGGTCTGCTGATTTCGCTTTCAGATGTTTCGAATTCTTCTTCATCCTCCTCTCCCATCTTTTCTACAAATGTTTCTTTTTCGAGGATAGAAAGTTCTTGTTGATTAATTGGAGAAGAAGGCTTGCTGATTTCGCTTTCAGATGTTTCGAGTTTTTCTTCCTCTTTCTCTACTAGCTTTTCCACAAATGTTTTTTCTTCAAGGATAGGAGGTTTTTTTTGATTAATTAGAGAAGTCAACTTGCTTATTCTAATTTCAAATATTTTTAATTTTTTTCTATCCTCCTCTATAATTTTTTCTATACTTTTCTCCTCTTCAGGAAAGGCAGCTTTTCGCTGATCAAGATAAAGAATGCACCGCCTAATACTTTCTGCTACTTTTTTCACGGCTGGGAGATCCTTAGAAGAGTAACCATTCCTGTAAGTACCATGTTGATGCGTTACGAGGAGCCCTTTACCTGGGATCTCAACAATGCATCCCGCGGGACTTGGGTGGGACGCAGAAAAGAATGTTTCATAGATGCCATCGTCGTTTTGAACGGCCTTTGGATGCATTACTGGGGAATCGTTGGGTTTTGGTCTTTTTCGGCTCTGTTCAGCTTTCTTTTTTGCTAAAGAGGCTTTTTCTGCTTCTTGTTTTTTTACTTGTTTCTCGCGCATTTTCTCTATAGTAAGAGAATCTGTTTTACTAATTGCCTCGCGCAGTCTTGCTAACTGTCGTTTAAGACTTTTTCGTTCAGTTGAGGTTGGTTGTAAACCCGCTTCTTCCGGTGAAGCCGGTATGTAGATTGGAGATGGAGGGGTGACGTGCTGCTCTGGCAAGTATGGCGAGATTTGCTCTCTTAGTAAAGTTGGTGCTTGTGGATCAGGAATATAGCTAGGAACAGGAGGGCTGCCGTTAATAGAAGAGCTTCTATGTTCTACTAGCTGAACCAGAGAAGATAATTTTTGTTGGCAGCGGTTTACAATGTGAGCATTGCTCGCATGATTTGGATAATCATTGGGAAACGAAAGAAATAATTCAAAATCCTTTTCCAAGGCTTTTTCAAGCATAAGAGCTAGCCTTGTATTAGGGTTAAGCTGATCTAACAAGTCTAAATTATGGTTAAGGCATTGGATAAGTGAGTTACCATCCTCTGAAGAAAACTGCGAAAAAAGTTGAGGGTGTGCGTGCATATAGCAATGGTTCTCTTGTCTCAAAGATAAACGAGGTCCTTTGGCATTCCACAATTCATCTACAGCCTTGCTGATGTTACCGTTATTCTGAAAAAGGGGAGGTGCCACTAAAGCGGGTTGAACATGTACATGGACAGAAAAACCGGGCATATTACCTGGGAATTGGCTCATTATTATTACTCCAACTTAATTAAGTGTTTCTATTAAAAAATATATTTTTATTTATAAATTTTATTTAAATTAATTTTTGTATTGCATTTACAAAAAAAGATAGAAATGGATTATTCTTTTGAATTGAGAACGTAGGAAAGGGAAGCTTTTCTTCCGTCGTTAAAAACTATTGGTTTTTGGACTCTCTGCTTCTTTATTGGAGAGTTACCCTGCTCAGCTCTTAATTGCGCAATTTGTTTACGAATTTTGTCTAATCTTTCTGCGTCCCGATTTAATACTTCATGGATGGCGGTGGAATACCTATCTGAATATTTTTGTGCATTTTGCTCTATACGTCTCATGCATGACTCAACTCTTCTTTTTCGGTCGTTAAGAATAGATAAGTTTAGCGGCTCTGCAGAGCATTCTCCATGTTGGTGTGCTACTACCACGCGATTTTTAGAACAGACAAAGGCATCTTCTTTTTTATTAGAAATAATATCTGTAAATTTTTGTTCGACCGTAAAAGGACCGATGCGGAATGGGTTAATTGAAAGGTTTTTTGCTAAGGGTTGTATTGGTTTTGGGGATGAAGCTCCTTGTGTAGCTGAAGTTGAAGCTTTTATTGACTTTGAGAAAGAGGGTGTATTTCTTTGCGAACCTGTCATAGATCGAGCTTTTTCTTCTAACAGACACGCGGCAAGCAGTAATTTTTCTTGTTCTGAAAGAGTTTTTAGAGAGCCCAGTGCATTTTCTGGAGATTCCTCACGGGGCCTTTTGAATCTTCTTCCCTTAACTGGTTGGGGGACCGTAGAAGTTACAGGGGTATTTTCAAGATGCTGAGGCTGCGAAAAAGGCGTTACAGAATAGTAGGGACTTGGAGGATTGTAAGAAACTGTCGACTGTCTTTGTAATTGTGGTGCAGGGAAGAATTTAGCTAAGATTTTCTCGCATTGCTTTTTTATCATGGCGTGTTCTTCTAACGTGGGAAAATCGGGGGGAAGAATAATGAACAATTCAAAATCTCTTCTCAGGATTTCAGAAAGCCTTTTAGCAGATGCTGAATTTAAATTTAAATCTTGGAATGTTTGAAGAATGAGAAGGACACAATCCCAAAATGGCTGGTAACCATTTTCTCTAAATTGGCCAGCATATCTAGGATGGCAATGAGAAAAGAATAGCTTCTTGCCTAATCCAATGCTGAATCTCACTTGAGATTGGTTCCAAACCTCATTAACTTTGGAATTAATGAGGTGTTCTTCTTGAATTGGTTGATGTAGAGCGAGTGATGAATGAGGGAAGGTAGTTTGTGTAGAGGTGTGATCGAGGTAATGCACGAGAGTTCTCCGAAAATTGATTGCAAACATTCTAATCTAATTCTGCTTTATAATCAAATGTCAGTTGTTATTTGCCTTTTTTATTAAAAAATTAATAATTATAAATAATATCTTTAATAAATTAAAGACCAAGACTCTGCTGCATGTTGAATATGAGCGATGTTGAACGACTCCTTCTGTAAAACCAATAGAAATAAATGGACATACAATTCGTTAGAGAAAAAAAATTTACCAACAAAATTTGATAGGGTGTTATATCCCAAAAAACATCTTTTCCATGCGTGGATACAGCATATTTTCAGGGTTAACAAGCAGTTAACAAAAGAAAATTTTTTTAGAGCTGAAATTTTTAAAGATGTATCGTTAGCCAAAGGTTTTTCGTCTTCAGCACAAAACTTGCTTTGCGAGTTTTGTACTGACAAGGGGTTCTAACGGCTATCACTGATAAGACTTAAAAAAGCCTTTGTTTAATGGCTTAAGAACAGTATTTTTGCTTTTCTAAATTTGTGAGCAAAGCAAGCAAATCCTGAATGCGTTTTTCCCATTTATCTAGATCAAGGCGAGATTCATCTGGTTGAGGTAGAGGTGTAACAGGTGCTGCTGTTTTATTTTTTCTGTGGGATATTTTTGTTGTCGATGAAGGCTGAGAGGTGAGCTGAGAATGAGTCACCGAAGCGAGGCCAACTCGCGATTTTTTGCTGCGTTTTGATTGACTACGAGAATGTGGATGTAATTGCTTTTCTTCTTGAGCATCCACCGGTTTCTTCCTCTTTGACTCCCAATCTGCAGTTGGATAATGAGGGGGGCGCATACCCAAATGACTCTCTGGCAAATGATGTGGACTGCTTGTTCTTCGATGTAAAGTGTCATTAATGCTTGGTATAGTTGGGTGATAAGGAAAATCTTGATCAGTTGGTTTTCCCTCAGCTTGGCTTCTGGCAAGCTGTTCATGTGGCCAGGAAAAATAAGGATCACGTGTAGTTGTATAGCTTCTTTGCGAAGAAAATGAAGAATCAGTAAAGGCTGGCGAAGGCATTTCTGAGCTGCTTTTACTGATAGGTATTGGAGGATGAGAAAAGCCTTGATAGGTTTGTTCTTCCTCAGTTTCTTGCCTTGAAATTTGGTCAGGTGTCCAAGGAAAATAAGAATCACTTGGTATGGTATAGCTTCCTTGCGAAGGAAATGAAGAATCAGTAAAAGCTGGAGAAGGCATTTCTGCACTGCTTTTACTGATAGGCATTGGAGGATGATAAGAAAAACCTTGATAGGTTTGTTCTTCTTTAGTTTCTTGTCTTGAACTTGGTTCAGGTCTCCAAGAAAAATAAGGATCACTTGGTATTGGTTGGCTCCCTTGAGGAAAAGCTGAAGGCGACGTAGCAAATCTACTCCTTCCTTTGTACCAGCTGTCATTTGTGATAGGTAAGGGATGGTGAAGGGGGGAACCTTGGCAAGTTTGTTTTTCTACATGACTCAACTGGTTTAAAATTTCCCTACATTCATTTGCCATCTCTTCATATTTTCTTATTTTAGGAAAGCTACAAGGCAGATTTTGAAAAAATTCAAGATGTTCAATTAGAGCAGTTTTAAGCCCGCTTACAATTTGCATATCGAAATTTAATTTATGGAACTCTAATAAATTAAGCTCGACACACTCCCAAATTTTAGGATAGTCATGAGCCTTGCATTCTCGAAAATGCCTGGGATGGCAATGGTCATAATGAGCTATTCTTCTGTTGCTATCCACAATTAAAGAAGGATATTGTGCATTCCACAATTCATAAAACTTAAAATTAACTGAGCCGCTTTCATGGGGGTAATTTGACATTGAAGGGCAGCTTAATCTACTTTCGAAAGGCGAGGCAGCGGGCAGGTTGGGTTGCATATTATTCTCCAATAATGAGTAAATGGGTAGATCGTTTATTTAATTAAAAAATATTATAATCAATTTAGTTCTTAGTTATTTTGCTCTTTGTAGAAATCTCCGAGGGAAACTTTAAGTCGATGTGACTTAGTGGACGGAGTATGCTTAAATCTTTGCTTGAAAACTCAAATGGTGACAAGTCAGAGAGAGGTGTTAAAGTGGTTGCTGGCGCTACAACCCAGGAAGGTGTATTTGAGAAACCTATGTAAGGAACTTTGCCAGAGCGCATAAGTTCATCAAATGCCCTCATGGCTTCTTCAACAAGTGTTGTAAAGTCCCAGATATGTAACCAATAAATGCCAATGTAGTTCGTATTTAGCCTTTTGAGAGAGGCCTCAACACAATGCATTCTATTTTTAAAATGGTTACCGCTAGCGTTGATAAAAGCATTAAATTTTGCTTTTCTTTGCTCTTTAGATGTGCCCCAACCAACATTTTCACCAAATGGCATTGTCCCTAAGCAAAGTTTTGAAAGACGAAAGCCATTTTCGCCAAAAAGCTTATACTGCATCTCTTCTTTCCTATTTGATTAACAAATAGAAGAAAAGAAGAGATTTTTACAATAGACCTCTTGCATAACTCCATTTATTTGCTAAAATTACCCTCTTTGGTGCCTTTATCATTAAATTTTTCAACCATATGTGCTCATATGCTCTCAAAATTTTCCGATAAATTCACTCAAAAATGATCAATTTTTTCACACAAAGCAAGTTATGCAAGAAGTCTAATAGCTTAAAGTCGAATTCGCTGCCAAAATTTCACTACACCACCACTTATCTTAGCAATCGCTTGAATGGCGACACATTCAAATGTAGAAAGGTCGTTGATAAGAAATTTGGGTAGCAAATGGCTCCTTAGCTTTGAATCTTACTGAAATCAAGAAGCTTACCGAACAAATTGAACACTTTTTGAAGCAATGCAAGACGGTTACTGCGCAAGTGGGGGTTATCGTCTAAAATTTTCACTTCATCAAACAGATTTGCTAAAGGGATTTGGAGTTCCGAAATGGCAGCATAAGCTTTTTGATAATTTCCTTCATTTAAAGCGATTTGTACTTCTTGTTCAGCCCTTTGCAGCGCTTTGTTCAAGCTTATTTCTGCTTTTTCACTCAGTAAATTGGGAGAAAATTGGGCTGCATCTTGTCCATTAAGCTGTCCTCTTGCACGCTTATAAACTTCAAAAAGAGGAACAAACTGGTGGTCTGATTTCCTGAAGTCATGTAATGCTTGCACGCGGCAAAACGTATCGAAAATATCATTAAATCCTGAAGAGAGGCTTGCCTCGATTTCATCTTTGCTAACGCCATAATCGACAAAAACGGTTCGAACTCTATTGGTCATGAATTGCTCCAAATCTCCCAATATTTCATTTTGCTTGTTGTGAAAAGAAGGGGGAAAGTGGCTATAGCAATGGCTTAAAACTTCTTTTAAGGGGAGGTGAAGTTTGTTATGGATAAGGATTTTAATAATTCCCAATACTTGACGGCGAAGGGCATAAGGATCGCTAGAGGAAGTAGGCTTTAAACCTACGCCAAAGCAACTCAGTAAGTTATCAATTTTATCTGCAATACTTAAGAGAATCCCTGTAGTTGTTTCAGGTAAAGGTGCATTTTCTCCACGGGGCATCCATTGTTCATCAATCGCTTGTGCAACTTCTGCATTCTCTCCTTTCACAAATGCATAGATTTTTCCCATAACTCCCTGTAGCTCGGGAAATTCATAGACCATGTTAGAAGCAAGGTCCATTTTGCTAAGGAAAGCAGCTCTTTGCAGCATGTGCAAATCGGCAATTGGCAGAAATTGGTGTAAGACTTTTAAGTGTTTTTGAATACGCTCCACTTTATTTCGAATGCTGCCAAGTCCTTTAAGGTAGGTAATTTGCTCTAACTTTTTATTAAACTCATCGAAAGAAGTTTTCAAGTCTTGCTCATAAAGGAAGGCACCATCTTTTAATCTTGCTGAAATGACTTTTTGATTGCCTGCACGAATCAAATCAGAAGGTGTATTATTTGCTGTGATAATGAAAGCATTTTTTAACACCCCTTCAGCGGAAGCTACAGGAAAATATTTCTGATGCTCAACCATTTCCGAAATCAAAACCTCTTTAGGAATATTGAGGAAAGCAGCATCAAATTGTGCGGAAGTGAGTTGAGGCCACTCCACAAGGTTTAAAACTTGAGGAATTACCTTGTCTCTTTCGATGGCTTTTCCTTGCAGAGTCTTTTCTAGCTCCTGCAGCTGCTCTAAAATAGAGCTTTTACGTTCTTCAGCATCTGCTATGACAAAATGGTTGCGCAGAGAAGAAAGATAGTGATCGGCATGATCGATTAAAAGAGTGCGATTCGCTAATTGCCGATGGCCTTTAGACACATTACTTGCAACAACTGGACCAAGCGAGAAGGGAAGCGTGTGTTCGTTGATCATCGAGACAATCCATTCGATAGGTCTTGCAAATGAGATTCCTAGATCTCCCCAGTGCATTTTCTTTGGGAAATCAATCGACAAAATAAGCTGGGCACATTTTTCTCTTAAAATCTCTGCTGTGGCTTTTCCGGGCAGAATGATGGTAGCAAAGAGGTAATCTACTCCTTTGATTGACTTTATTCCAACCTGCGGAAATTTGCCCTTTTTGAGCTCATTTAGTGAAGAAGCTTCAAGATTTAAAGAATTAAAAAAGCCAAAGCCTGCTTGCTTGATTGCGCCTTTTTCATCAAAAGCGGCCAAAACCTGGGGCCCTCTTTTTTCTATAGCTTGCTCTTTCTTCGTTAGCTCAAGTCCTTCGACATAAACAGTAATTCTTCTTGGAGTTCCAAAAGTTTTAATCGATTGGTAGTGAATGCCTTCATGAGCAAAGAGGTCTTTAAACCCTTTTTCTAACCCTTTCATGCCAATGGGCACAAAACTGGCTGGAAGTTCTTCGACGCCAATTTCTAAAAGAAAGTTACCTTTAGCGTTTTCTCGAGGTTCTTTTAAAGCTTGAGGGAGAGGCGGTAGCTCTGTCTGAGGCTTAGCTGCCGTTTGGAAACGGTGCAATAAAGGAAAATTTTGCTCCTGGCGGCTTGCAACGTAGCTTTGAGCGATCATTTGAGCTAGATTTCTGATACGGCTAATGTAGCCAGTCCTCTCTGTCACAGAAATGGCTCCTCTTGCATCTAGCATGTTAAAAGCATGAGAGGCTTTCATCACGAAGTCATAAGCCGGAAGAGGAAGATTTTTTTCCATGAGCTTTTTTGCTTCTTTTTCGTAGTCATCAAAATGTTTTAGCCACATGGATGTGTTTGCTTCTTCAAAGTTGTAACGGCTCCATTCCACTTCATTGCGGTGGTAGATATCCCCATAGGTCAGTTCTTGGCTCCACTTTAGGTCAAAAGTGCTATTTACTCCCTGTAGATAAGTTGCTAGCCTTTCAATTCCATAGGTGATTTCACCTGTTACAGGTTTAAGGTCGATGCCTCCGACTGCTTGAAAGTAGGTAAATTGTGTGACCTCCATTCCATCCATCCACACTTCCCATCCTAAACCCCAGGCACCCAAAGTTGGAGCTTCCCAGTCATCATGGACGAAACGGATATCATGCTTGCTTAAATCAAATCCAATCGCTTCTAAAGACTGCAAGTAGAGGTCTTGTATGTTTTCCGGGGAGGGCTTTAGGATCACTTGGTATTGGAAATAATGCTGGAATCGTACAGGATTTTCCCCGTAACGTCCATCGGTAGGACGCCGGCTTGGTTCTACATAGGCAGCTTTATAGGGTTCAGGTCCAAGGCATCTTAAAAATGTAGCTGGATTAAATGTCCCTGCACCTACCTCTAAATCATATCCCTGATGAATAATGCAGCCCTGTTTTTCCCAAAAATAGGACAAGTTGCGAAGAATCTCTTGAAAAGTCAACATGTTGTTTTACCTGTAAATTTGGCTAAAAGCATTTTCTTATCTATTGCAATAGGCCGATGTTATTATCTTTAAAAGTTTCTTGAGCGCAAGATTCAAGAAGTGGCTTCGATCTAACAGAAAAAAATACCACACCAATTTAGCATAATATTTCGTACAATTGGTATTAAGAATTAAGAAGCATAGCGAAAAGCGAGGTTTTTAAGGAAGCATATGTCCGAAATTAATTTTGACGTAAGGTTGAAACAGGAGTTTTACCCTGAAAGCGATTACCCTAAGGTCTCGATCATCGTACCTACTTATAATAACGCGCATACGATTAGAACCACTCTTAATAGTTTGCTAATGCAGCATTACCCCTCTTTTGAAATTTTAGTTATCGATGCAGGCTCGAGCGATCGTACCTTAGAAGTTGTTAAAAATTGCCGCAGCAAATTAATCAGGATATTTGCGGTTAGCAGTTACAATCGCTACGAGATGTTGAATAAGGGGATTTCTCTTGCTCGTGGTGATTATATAAACGTTGTTTTCCCTGGAGACTATTACATTTCCAAAGAGAACTTGCATATACTAATGAGTGTCGCAATTCGAGATAAATTTCCTGAGCTTATTTATTGCGGGTGCTTGATTCGAGATGGAAAATCCGAAGCTAAATTAATGTATCGGCCTCTGTCTTTTGAGTTGCTCAAAAAGGGGCAGCAGCCTACAAACCTACAGTCTTGTTGGTTTAAAAGAGCTCTTTTTCGGCGTATTGGGAAATTCGATACAAGCCTTAGCCTTAGAGGTGGTTTTGACCTGCTCTGTCGCTTGTCGCTTCAAGCAGAGCCAGTACGTTTTAGCTCAATTAAAAGAATCTTGCTTGATTACGATCTTAAGGGAGTCACTCGAAAAATGATTTTGGCGCATTTTAGAGAGACAATGAAAATTTTATACCGGCATTTCGGTTTAAAAACCGTAGTCAGGTGGCTCTTTCGACAAAAAGATGTGAGGCGGTATTTAAATAGCTGGAAGAAAAGTTTAGGGGTGGCATTGATTGGGCGATGAACTTCGCTAACTTGCACATTTAACGATGTGCAAGTTAGCCACGTCAACTAGATAAAAGAAGTTACTTCTTTTTTATCTTTTTTGCCGCAGCCACAGCCTGCTAAAGAGGTTTCTTCTTTAGGTTCTTCTGCATTACAAAGAAGCTTTTCTTCTTTAGGCTCTTCGGAAGTGTACAAAGTTTGTTCTTCTTTAGGCTCCTCGGAAGTGCCAAGGAGGTCTTCTTCTTTAGGCTCCTCTGAAACATAAAGAATGTTCTCTTCCTTGGGTTCTTCTGCAGTGCTAAAAAGGCCTTCGTCTTTTTCCTCTTTGCCTTTAGTACATCCACAGCCAGCTAGCTGGTCGCCATTTCTTTCTTCATTTTGTGCTAAATGATTTTCATTTTGTGGTTCTACTTCTTCTTTGCTATACGCATAGTGTGCAGTTAAAGAGAGCACAGTTACTGTTAGAGTGAGTATTCTTTTAAGCATATTTTTCTCCATTTGTGCTTAAGTGGACACGAGACAATTTTCAGGAATTTCTACTTATTGTCAAAGAATAAAGTTATTAATAGCAGTTTTTAAAATAAATTTTTGTTTATTTTGTAAATAAAAAAATTTAAAATTTTCCTTTTTAGAAACAAGAGAAAAGTTTTTGTTTGTTTGGTTAATTATCAACCTCCCCAGCTATCCTTATAGAGTTGCCTTTGGCACTTCGTCCTCAACCACCAAAAATTCCCTTTTTTGTTACAAATTTTTTTAAGGTTAAGAATTACTTAGTTGTGTTATAGTAATTCCTTTTAGAGATGTTAATTTAAGTTATTTTTAAGGAAAGGTATGCATAATTTTTGTGAGTTATCCCTTGAGGAGTTAAAGGGTTGGCTAAAGATTCAAGAAGAAAAGGAATTTCATGCTCGTCAACTTTTCGAGTGGGTTTACCAAAAAGGGGTAATTTCATGGGAGGAAATGACGAACCTGAGTAAAACTTTAAGAGCAAAACTCGCTTCTTCATTTAGGCTTCCTGCATTAAAATGCCTTAAAGTTACCGAGTCGACTGATCTGGAAACTTATAAATTTTTGTGGCAGTTAGTTGATGGGCAGCTTGTAGAGTCCGTTCTTATCTGTTCGGGAGATAGGAGAACTGTTTGTGTTTCTTCTCAAGTGGGCTGTCCTGCAAAGTGTGCTTTTTGTGCTTCGGGGAAACAGGGGTTTTTTCGCAATCTCAACTCGGCAGAAATTGTAGAGCAAATCGTTCAGATCAATGCCTGGTTAAAAAAGAAAGAAGAAAGAGTGAGTCATGTTGTTTATATGGGGATGGGAGAGCCTTTAAAAAATTATCCAGCTGTTGTGGAATCGATTCGCAAAATCTGCAATCCTGATATGCTTAATCTTTCGCAAAGACGTATCACAGTTTCTACTGTGGGAATTGTTGATGGCATAAGACAGCTTGCTGAAGAAGAATTAAAGGTAAACCTTGTCCTGTCATTACATGCACCTAATCAAAGAATTAGACAGAAGATCATTCCTTATGCTCGGAAATACCCTTTAGAGGATATTTTGGAAGCAATGGATGAATATGCTGCCAAGACAAAGAGGGATATCACTTTTGAATACACGCTTCTTGCTGGAATCAACGATCATCCTGACCACGCTCAAGAGTTAGGTCATTTATTAAAGGGGAAGCAGTGCACTGTAAACCTCATCCCTTATAATCCTGTGATGGGATTAACGTTAAGAAGACCTGATAAGAAAGTCATTAAGGATTTTCGCAGCGTTTTATTCGGGCTCAAAATTGTCAATACCTGCCGCTACACTAAAGGTGATGACATTGCTGCAGCCTGTGGACAGTTGGCGATGCAACAAAAATCTTCAGTTTTAAATGTCATTTGATGTTTCTAAATTAAAGGCCTTTTCGACATTTCCTGGCGTGTACATCATGAGACGCGCTTCTGGGGAAGTGCTTTACGTAGGTAAAGCAAAAAATATTAAAGCGCGTGTTCGCCAATACTTTTTAAAAGGTGGCGATGGGCGCTTTATGGTTCCCTTTTTAGTCTCTTATGTCGATGAAATTGAAACTATTGTTGTCACTTCAGAAAAAGAAGCGCTTCTTTTAGAAAATAATTTAATCAAACAACACCGACCCAAATTCAATGCTCTACTAAAAGATGACAAAAGCTACATCGCACTAAAAATCAATCACAAGCACCCATGGCCAAAGATTGAGCTTACTCGGTACAAAGGGAAATTAAAGAAAGATGGACGTTACTTCGGTCCCTACACGAGCGCCTTTGCAGCGCGCAAGACCTTGGATCTTTTGCAAAAAATGTTTCCGATGCGTCAATGCTCAGACCAGGAGCTTTTGAGGCGTAAGCGTCCTTGTATTCTCTATGGCATGCAACGCTGTATAGCTCCCTGTGTGGGCCTCTGTTCAAAGGACCAATACAACTCATTGGTAGACAATGCGATTAAATTTTTAAAAGGCCAAGATAGGGAAATTCTTCCTACACTTAACCAGGAGATGCAACGGGCTTCAGAACTTCTTGAATTTGAACGTGCTAAAGAGTTATGGGATTTGATTCGGCAAATTGAGAACACGCTAGAAGGTCAGTCGGTAGACAAGCCTCTTGGGGAAGATGCTGATGTATTAGCTATTTTTCGCCAAGGGGATGAAGTAATTCTTTCTCAACTCTATTTTCGTGGTGGCCGGATGATCGGTACCAAAAATCATAACTTTAGCAAAATAGCTGAAGATGATGCAGAATTATTAGAAACTTTCCTTTTACAGTGTTATTCAGATCTTTCAGATCCTCCCCATGAAATTTTCTTGCCTTTCGAATTGCAGAATGGGGATGTGATAGAAGAAATTATTTCCCAGGATAAAAAACGTAAAATTCGTCTCTACACACCGAAGAAGGGTGAGAAACGGGGGCTAGTCGAACTGGCCCTCAAAAACGCACAAAATGCCTTTGCCACACAAAAAGATGAAAAATCGATTCGTGAGCGTACGCTTCTCCAAATGCAGGAACAGCTAAAGCTTTCTCGCTACCCTCGTCGTATCGAATGTTTCGATAATTCTAATCTCTCAGGCGATGAACCAGTGGCGGCTCTTGTAGCATTTACGGAAGGGGAAAAGGATACTCAATACTATCGCAAGTATAAAATTCGTGCAGCAGATCGCTCAGATGATTATGGTGCGATGAAAGAAGTATTGACAAGGCGCTATCAGAAGACTGAAGAAAAGAACAATTTACCTGACTTAATTATTGTTGATGGGGGTAAGGGACATTTGAATATGGCTCTAAAGGTTTTAAGAGAGCTTAATATCATTTCTGTCGATGTGATTGGACTGGCAAAAGAGGAAGGTCGGCATGATAAAGGGGCGACTCTTGAGCAAATCTTTCTCCCTGAAGTTAAAGACCCTATTCTTCTACCAAGGCATTCTCCAATTCTTTTCCTTCTTCAAAAAATAAGAGACGAGTCTCATCGCGTCGCCATCAGCTTTTTGCGCAAACGTCATAGCAAGAAAACAGTGAAAACCGCTTTGGTGGAAATCGCAGGAATTGGTCCTGAAAAATCCAAACGTTTACTGAAACATTTTGGAAGTTTACAGAAAGTTTCCGAAGCCACAGAAGAGCAGTTAAAAGAAGTTGCGGGTCTTTCTGAGTCTAATATCATTTCAATATTAAAATTCTTTTAATATTTGCTGTTTAATTATTATTAAATAATTTGTATTATTAATTTATAATAATATTTTATATATTTTGAGGGATTTATGGGTATTGAAGGATTATTCCAGCCGTCTGATCATTTACCAATTCAGTCTCAGCCAAAACCAGAATCTAACCTTCCTATTTCTTCAAAGCAAAACTTATCCACTGCTCAGTTGGTGCAGAGAATTCTTTCCCCCGCAGAAGAGTCTGTGGTTCCTGGACAAAAAGAAGTGATCCATGAAGCAGAAAATATTGTTAAAGAGATTGAGACTTCGGTTAAAGAATTTGATCAACTTAGTCAATCCCAAAATGATCCTGAAACTCTTAGAGAAGAAAGTTTATTAGATAGCTTTCTACAAGACGTTCCCTATGCAGTTGAAAGCGACGAGCAAAAAAAGATGGTAGACAGCATGCTTGGCCTCCAGGAAGTTGAAGAAGCTAGCTTGCCGGGGGAAGAGGCAACTGCATCTGTGAAGGCAAGTCGCCTATCACAGGGGGTTTTCCCTCAGGCCGAAACTGATAATGATGAAGCTGTAACTCCTCTACTCGATTCACAAAATTTCGTACACTTTAATGAAAAAGGTAGGCTATCTGACAATGACGAATCCGAGAACGGTAGCCTCTTAGATTTTGAGGAAATTGATTTTAACGACTCTGAATCTAAAAAAGATGCTGTTACTTTTCGCGAAGAACCGCGCAATTCCATGACGGTGGTAGATCGCAAACGATCATTAGGCTTTAAAATTTGGCGGCTTCTTTCGCGCCTTACTGCCTTACTATCCCATGACAAAACAAAGTTTCTTTCTAAAATTGTTGTTAAATTCGGATTGGTAAGGATAGAAGAGATGGAGCCTGACATGATTGCCCGCTTATCGAGCACATTAATGAGTCGGGTTTCTCAAGATCAGTTTTCGAAGCTAAAACCTGAACATTTTGACAAGATGGATTTCAGCCAGCTCTTTGCCATTGGGCCCGACCGCTTAAGCGAAATTGGGCCTAAAAACATGGCCCATGTGATTAAAAATCGCCTTGATCTGGAAGCTGCGAGGAGCTTTTTTATCCTTGAGATAGCAGAAAAAAGCTTCGAAGAAAAAAGTCAAAATAAATTAGTTAGGGATCTCTTTTCTGAGCTAGGACCAGATATAACACGTAGATTTTTAAAAGACTTACAGAAAACATCAACTGAAAAATTTGCTTATTTTTATAAAACTTTACTAGGCCGCGAAAAGCTCGTTCAGGAAAATTATATTCAAAGCCTTCTTGATGGAAGCGAAGAGTCATTTAAAGAAGATCCCACTCATAGAGTTGATATTGGAGATGGTCAGAACGCAGTTGGCTTCAATCCTTTAGAAATATTTTGGAAAGATGCTGAAAGAGAAAATACATATATTTTTAATGGCCAGCAAGTTGACCCTGACATAAGCGGGCAAGAAAAAACGCATCAAGTTCTTGAAATGCTCTATGAAACTACAGGCAGAGATGCGGCATTAACACAAAATCTCCAATTTCTGCTTAATCAAGGAGCATTGGCCAAGTTTCAGAGGTATATCACCGAGCGTTATAGCTTAGGACTAATTCCTCTCCCAGGGACTCCTTATAAGGAGAACGATGATCCTTCGGTTGGCACAGGAACAGAACAGACTGTCTATAGCCTAAATATTGACCAGGGGAAGGGCATCATCAATTTAAGTGCTAGTGTTGTTCTTGAATTAAAAAATGTTATGGATGGCCAAATTCTGGGATATATAAAAAGTGAAACCCTCGTTTCTTGTTCAGCTGAGGAATTAAGACAAGGCAATGTGCCAAATTCACAAGCTTTATCGCGGATCTCGCCAGTTTTTAATTCATTAGAAGAAACTCTTACTTATGATTTTGATGCGAATGTAGAGGATGATCGTCTTGAAAGCTGAGTAGCTGGCTCTTCAAAAACTATAGATAGAAACCTGTTAAAACGCCTTTGGGTTGATGCTTTAAATGCTGTTTAGGCTGCTCCGGATTTATTGCATTTTGAGTTTGCTTTGCGTAACCTCAGTCGGGTTAAAGGGGGAGATGAGGGTAAGGAGAGTGAGCTTGCTTCTAAAAAGATGGATGAAGCAATAGTAAGTTTTTATGATACGCCGGTGAATTTCCCTGAGAAGGCTGAGAGACTAGCAGAGGCTCTTTTGGATAAGGTGCTCAATGATCCTAGCAGGCAGGCGTAAGTTTTTCCTTTCATAAAAAAAATATCCCGTGTAGTATTTTGTCATTTCAACGGGATATTAGCTCAGTTGGTTAGAGCGCCACGTTGACATCGTGGAGGTCAGCTGTTCGAGTCAGCTATATCCCATAACTTTTAAGTTACATGTCATTTTCAGAGCAATCAGATTCTATACGCTTCCAAGCAATGGAACTGCTTGCTTTTTCAGTTCTCGATCTTTTCCCTAGTACACAGCTAGTTGATGGCAAAATCTCAAATGTAGATTTTTACTACGATTTTATCTTTGAAAAACCCTTTGCCGATCAAGCCTTACATTTGGTTGAGGAAAGGTGGAGAAAAGCTTTAAAAGAATTTGCAGGATTTAAGTATCCAGAGATGATGCGTGAAAATGCAGCAGGGTTGTTTGAGCACCATCACCAGTCGATCAAGGCAGAACAGGCGCTAAATCACTCTTCCAACATTATTTCCTTACTAAATTTAGGGGAATTTTATGACATCGTCTCTCCTGTATTTCAGCAAGAGAGTGATAGGAGGGTCTATCCTAAGCTTTTTGGGTACCATACCTATCAGCAAGAAGGGCTTCTAATCACGAGGCTAGATGCAACAGTTTTTAGTGATCAGGATGACCTTAAGGCTTATCAAAAGTTGCGTAAAGTAGGGGAAAAGTTTAGCCATAAAGAACTTGGTAAAAAACTCGAGTTGTTTGACGTGAAAAAAGACAAACAATGGTTTTTTCACCCTCGTGGGGAAAAATTTAAGAGCAACATTAAAGAGATTTTTGCTAATCTTTGCGAGCAAGAGGGATTTCCTTTTGTTTCCTCATTAAATCAAGCCCAAGCGGAAGGAATTTCTAGATACGGGTTTGAAGGACTAGGCGCTTGGTTGAAAGACGTTAATGATAAAAATGATGTTAACTGCGGATTGCTGAGTCTTTTAGAGCACGAAAGTTTAAAGATTAGCACCTTTGAGACTGGGAGAATCCTCCTGAATCGCTGCATTTCTTCCTTGCAATTCATTAAGAAAATCATTAAGATATTTGATTTGAACCACGAGTGGGTATTGCGTACTTATAGACCGACTGAAGTCTCTAAAAAACAATGGCAAACCCAGGTAGATTTGTTAAAATCTGCTGCTGAACAGTGTGAAATTCGCTATAGCTATGACCTAAGCCCTGACAATTACTCTTCTGAGAGTAATTTCCATGTTTGCCAATTTCCTAGTTTGGAGATGTGCGTATATGATAGTTTAGGTAGAAGATGGGCAACTTCTTCGATAAGTTTTTCGTCAAGCGAAGGCAAGGAAACTCTGATCATTTCACCTCTGGTCTCCTTGGAAAGGTTTGTGGCGCTGCTTTTAGAGCAAAAAACTGGTTTAATTCCCAGTTGGCTACTGCCCGAGAAGGTGAGAGTTCTGCTGCTCTCCAAGGAACAAAAAAAAACAGCAAGGGCTTTGCAGCAAACTTTGATTAGCCGTGGTGTTTTCGCCGGCCTCGATGTAGGTGACGAAAAATTGGCAAAAAAGGTAGAGTTAGCAACCCAGCATCAGGTTCCCTTTTTCATAGTGATTAGGGAAAAAGAAGATAATAATGGCTTAATTGCCGTACGTCGATTAGGAGAAGATGTAACTTCAGAAATGGAGTTAGAAAATTTCCTCCTTATTGCAAAACAGGAGTTAGAGAGAAAACTTGAAAGTTAATCGAGAAATTAAAGCTCCAAAAGTTAGGCTAATCACCCACACGGGAGAACAAATAGGTGTTGTCGCGTTGCACGAAGCAGCTGCGATGGCGGAAGAGGCAGGACTAGATCTTGTGGAAATTTCTTCAGGCTCCATTCCTCCTGTTTGTAAAATCATGAATTATGGTAAGTATCGCTACGATCAGACAAAGCGAGAAAAAGAAAGTAAGAAATCGCAGCACCAAGTTAAAGTTAAAGAAGTCAAAATTAAGCCTAATATTGACTCCCATGACTTAGAGACGAAAATGAGGCATGCGCGCGATTTTATTTCTAAAGGAAATAAAGTGAAAATTACTTGTACTTTCCGCGGTCGAGAAATGATGCATACTGAAATTGGTGAAAAGCTGGTAAAAAGCGTCTGTGATTCTCTCGAGGATATTGCAACCCCAGAATCACCAATGAAAATGTTTGGCCGAGCATTGACTGTTGTGTTGGCTCCAGGCGGATCTAAAAAGAAAAGAGAGACGCCAGCAGTAAAGCCAGCAATTAAAGATGAGGCAAAGCAAGAGAATAGTATTAAAGGAAGTGTCTAGGTAGTCGTAATAGTG
Source organism: Chlamydiales bacterium STE3 (assembly GCA_011125455.1). Taxonomy (NCBI): domain Bacteria; kingdom Pseudomonadati; phylum Chlamydiota; class Chlamydiia; order Chlamydiales; species Chlamydiales bacterium STE3. The sequence continues at coordinate 108,500 of VKHO01000018.1, forward strand.
CCTATAGGAGAAAAACAGTGCCTAAAATGAAAACACATAAGGCTTCAAAAGCCCGATTTAAGGTGACGGGAACCGGCAAGCTTAAAAGACAGCGTCCGGGGCGTCGTCATATTTTGACTAAAAAAACCTCTAAGCGTAAACGTCAATTGGCAAGACCTGCTCTTGTAGATGATGGTATTTTGAAAACATATAAGCGCTTAATTGGTGCAAGCTAAAATTGGAGATAAGCTATGGTTAGAGTTACAAATGCTGTAGCTTCGCATCGTCGCAAGAAAAGATTATATAAGCGAGCCAAAGGATTTGTTGGTGACCGCAAAAACCATCTAAGGTTGACAAGCGGAGCAGTTTTAAAAGCGTTGGCATATAATTACCGCCATCGTAAACTGAAGAAAAGAGAGTTTCGTAGTCTTTGGATTATGCGTATCAGCGCAGCAGCCAAAATTAACGGAATTTCTTACAGCAAATTCATTTATGGCCTCAAAAAGGCGAAATGTGAGCTAGATAGAAAAATTTTATCCGATATGGCTATTGAAGACCCAAGGGGTTTTTCAGCTGTTGTCGGTTTTGCAAAAGAAGCTCTTGTTTAAGAGGTTCTTTTTGCGGCAGATAAAAGGAATGTTATATCCTTTTATCTGTGTCCCAGTTCTTAAAGCGCTAAACTGTTTTGTAAGCCATGTCCAATCATCCAACAGTCGATAACCTTCGCGATCAGTTCGAACAAGAATTTTCCAAAATCCAGCTTTTGTCAGAGCTAGAAACACTTAAAGTCAAATACTTAGGAAAAAAAGGCCCTGTACAGGACCTTATGAAGACCTTAAAAGAGGTTAAGCCTGAAGATCGACCTGCATTTGGGCAAAAAGTCAATCAGCTCAAAGCTGAATTTGAAACAAAATGCGCGGAATTGGAAGAGAAGCTGATTCACAAAGAAGAAGAAGAGAATTTGTTGAAAGAAAAGATTGACATCTCCCTTCCTGGTAGGCGGCGCTATTTAGGTAGCAAACATATTCTTAATGCATGCCTCGATGAGATCATTGATATTCTGATCAGCATGGGCTTCTCAGTTCAGTATGGCCCTGATATTGAAAGTGATTATTACAATTTCGAAGCTTTAAATTTTGCTCCTGACCATCCTGCGCGAGATTTGCAGGATACTTTCTATATTGCTCCCAAAATGCTTTTAAGGACGCACACGACGAATATCCAGGTTCGCGTAATGGAATCCAACCAGCCTCCTATTCGCATTATTTCCCCTGGGAAAGCCTATCGCAACGAAGCCATTTCGGCGCGTTCGCATGTTTTTTTTCATCAGATAGATCCCCTTTATATTGACAAGGGAGTGACATTTTCTGATTTACTATCCACTCTCGATCAATTTTTAGATAAACTTTTTTATAAAAATGTAGAGAAACGCTATCGCCCGAGCTATTTCCCTTTCGTTGAGCCTGGCATGGAAGCGGACGTGCGTTGTTTTTTATGTGAAGGTAAGGGGTGCTCAATTTGTAAGTATTCAGGCTGGCTTGAAGTCTTGGGAGCAGGCATGGTGCATCCTGAAGTCCTAAAGAATGGTGGCATTGATCCTGAAGTCTATTCTGGTTTTGCATGGGGCATGGGTTTAGAGCGTTTAGTCATGATTAAATATGGCATTCGCGATATCCGCTACTTCACGGAAAATCATATGCGCTTTTTAAGGCAATTCGTCTCACTGTAGCCATGTCAAAAAAATCCTTAGTTTTACGTTGGGAAGTCGCAGGCCAAGAAGCGGGACAGAAGCTTTTGGTTTTCCTAAAAAGTAAGATGGAGGCCTCTTCAAATAAAGAGCTTAAAAAAAAAATTGAAGCTAACTTGTGCCATGTTAATGACAAGACAGAGCGTTTTGCCTCTGCTCTCTTGCGCAAAGGTGATCGGGTTACTTTTTTCAATGAACCTTTAGCAAAATTGCCCCTTCTCACTTTCGAGCTTAAAAGAGTACTTTTTGAAGATGATCACCTGCTCATTTACAATAAACCTGTTGGGTTTGTATGTGATAAAAGGAGTGTGGATCAGCTACGCAAAGGGTTGCATCTAGTCCATCGTTTAGATAAAGAGACAACGGGTGTCTTAATCTTTGCCAAGGACAAAGCAAATGCAGATTTAATGCAGGAGCAATTTCATCAACGCATCATTCGCAAAAGCTATTTGGCATTAGTGGATAAGCCTTTTAAGCAAAACAATGGTCTCATTGAAAATTATCTCGGAAAAATTAGCAGTTACCAGGGGAATTCTATTTATGGGGCTGTTACTAAGGATAAAGGCCACTTAGCATTGACGAAATGGCAAGCCAAGGTAAGAGGGAAAAAGGCAACTTTAGTTCTTGCTCAGCCAGTTACCGGTCGCACACATCAGATTCGAGTCCATTTGGCAGGACTTGGCCACCCTATTTTAGGGGATTATACTTACGGGAAAAACTTTTTTTGTAATTATAGACCTCCGAGAATTCTACTACATGCCTATCAAGTGCAGTTCTCTCATCCTGTAACGAACGAAAAATTGGCAGTTATCGCTCCCATCCCAGTAGACTTTGCAGAAGCCAAGAAAATATTGATACCATGAAGATTTTGATTATTAAAACCTCTTCATTAGGTGATATTGTTCATGCTTTTACTGCCCTTGCTTCTCTTAGAAAAACCTATCCTGAAGCGCAAATTGATTGGGTTGTCGAACAACCTTTTGCGGAGCTGTTATCGACACATCCTTATGTTGATCACGTGATTCCCATCCACACGAAGCTTTGGAGAAAAAAGTTTTTTTCCATTTCTACTTACTCAGAAATCAAAAATTTACTCCAACATGTACGCCAACCCTACGATCTTTTGTTTGATCTCCAAGGAAATTCTAAGTCAGGATTTGTGACGGGCTTGGTGAATGCCAAAACAAAGGTTGGATTCGGTTTAAAGACAGTTTGGGAATACCCGAATCTTTTCTTCACAAATGTAAAATTTAACCCTCCAAAAACTGGAAATGTGCGAGAGGAGAGTCTCTATTTAGTAGAGCAATACTGCAAAAGTGCCCATCAGGTGGATGACCGCGTGTTGCTAAAATTGAGTTTAAATGAAAGAGAATGGCTTGATCAATTTTTACAAACTTTACCCAAGGGTACACAACGAGTTTTCGTTGCTGCTGGCAGTAATTGGAAAAATAAACAGCTTAATCCACAGACTTTAGCTAACTTTCTAGAGCTCATACAGTTAGAAAAAAACTCTTTTTTTCTTCTTGGCCATGGCAATGAAGAGGAAAAAAAACTTTCATGGGAAATTTCAAGACGTCTACCAAACTGCATATTGCTAGAAAAGCTCTCCTTGCCATTATTGCAAAATCTAATGGCCGAGATGAACCTTGTTATTGCCATGGATTCTTTGCCTCTTCACTTAGCTGCTACGGCAGGCGTTTCCACATTTGGTGTCTTCGGGCCTTCTTCAGCGGAAAAGTTTGCTCCTTTTGGTAATCAACACACAACGGTGCAGGGACCTTGCCCTTACGGGAAAAACTTTTCTCGCCGATGTCCCATCCTTAGGAGCTGCCCAACAGGAGCTTGCATAAAAAATTTGACAGCAGAAACACTTTTTGCTGCCTATCAAAAGCAATTTTCTTAAGCATCTAAAGTTCTAAGATCCTTCCAGTTGTCATCCATAAACTTTTTGTCAAGGCGGGTAATTTCATCGCTGAGCACTCTAGACACTTTAGCTAATGTAAAAGTTGTTCTGTTAGAAGTGGCTAATTGTGGATCTATTTTTTTTGCAAGAAATGTTGCTAATTCCTCTAAAGAGATAAGGTTGCGGTGAGAATCATTTCTTTTTAAAGAATCAATGGTATCTTTTAAAAGCTCATATTTTTTTTCTCCAATCTGCAATTCTAATAGCGATTCATTTGTTAGGAAAATCTGATCTAAAGCACCTTCCATTGACTTTATTTCATTCTCATCGGCAGTAAGCAAGCTAAACGCATAATCGGACTTTTCGAGTGCTTTGCAGATGAGAGTTTGTAGTTCATAAAGTTGTTCAGCATATTCCATTTCCAGGATGAGATCTTTTGAAAGTCTATTGATAATTTTATTTGCAAGAGATTTCATAGGAGAATCTTGGCCCGGTTCATTATCAAGTAGATTTAAGATATTTTCCCGAAGAAGAGAAGGGCTATCTTTAAAAATAAAATAGGGAATGCCGTTTATGCTGGCACTATACTTCAGCAAAAGTTCTGTCAATTTCCAAGATCGTTCGAGAGCAGCATAGAAAATCAACGAATTTCCATAACGATCTTTGCTGTTTACAGGAAGTCTGCCGCTACTTAAAACTTTTTTTGTGAGTTTTAATGAGTAATCTTCGTCCCTAGTCACTAGGGAAAGAAAGAGAAGTGAGTGTAGGAAATCCGATTGTGGTGTGGCCCCTTTCTTGAGTAAATGCAGAATAAATGAGGGCTTCCATTGGTGGTTGATGGCGTAATCAATGAGGCATTGCTGATCGATCTTAGAATGAAGATCGGCCCCTTTGCTAATCATAAGATTCAAGATTTTATAAAAATCTATGGGTAAATCCTCTGGCTTTTTTGAGCCATGGAGATTGACGCATAGTGTTAAAAACTTTTGCTTTACTTTTGAAATTTGGCGAATTAAGGGTAGCAACTCATTCCAAGCACCCTTTTGGATCAAGTCTTCCAAATGACGTTCATTTTTTTGATGCAAATAGACTTTTCGCATTCTCTGACGATGCACATTGTTTGAAAGTTGGGTAAGTTCTTCTTTTTGCATTATTGGCTCAATACCAATAGATAACAGCCATTCAAAAATTTCTGGCAACTCTAGAAGAAATGCCACATCTGCTAAAGTCGCCTCTTGGAAGTAAGGGATATCCCATTGAGGGTAGGGATTTTCCAAAGGTGTGCGGTAGGTCATATCTGCTCCGAGCGAACGAAAACTTTTGAGGTAATGGAGAGCAAAGGCATCGGGTGAAAGTTTGATTCTCAATAGCATTAAATAGGCTAAATCTGGACAGAATTGAACAGAGCAATTTGCTTGTATTAAAGCGTCCAAATTTTTTTTGTCGCCTACCTGTAAAGCAACTCTATAAGGATGAGGAGCGTCAATATAGGATGGATCAAGATGATAATTGACATTGGCTCCTTTTCGAATGCACTCTGTTATATCATGAATAGAACCCTTAATTTCTCCACAACTAATTGAAAGATTTTTGTTTAAATTTTTTATTAGAGTTTCCGTTTGATAAGTGTTTTCTTGAGCTTTGGCTAAGGCTTTGGTTGAAGTATTTCCACCTCCTAGCCCTTTCACTTTTGCTAAAAGCCGATATTGTTCAGAATCTTGAGTGAGTATGAAATAAAAATGATGTTGATAAGCCTTTATCTTAGAAAAGTTTAAGAGGTTGTGGAAAGCTAATCCCTCTACTTTTATGTCAACTTGCTGCCCATCTTCTGTTATACCCATTGCGTTTTGTAAGGAATTAAAAACTAGACGTGCAATCCTTTTTAGAACAGTGGGTTGGCTGAATTGCCCAGGGATTAGGGAGTGAGCATTCAGCTGTTCTTTAAATTCAGGGTAGGGCGTTATCTCGTTCGATGAGAAAAAAGGAGACGGGGTTAGAAGCATAATCCTCTTAATAAAACATTGTTTATACAATAAAAATGTAGGAGTATTTTATCAAATATTTTAAGAGGGTTTTTATTCTTTTGTTTGTTAATTGTTGAAGATAAAATTTTGATTTGGTTTTCTTTAGCAAGTTAACATTTGGATTTAATAAAAGAAACTTAGCGTTAAAACTAAGTTTCCAGTGTGGCTCAAGACTACGTTTTTAAGGTTGCTTTTTTGGCAACAAAAATGACAAAGGGTGAACTCGTTAGTTCATCTTTCCAAGGATAAGGCTCATTATCCTTTCCTTTAGGGTAGTGGACTTCAAGCAAATCAAATCCGGCAAGTTTAAAAAAATCGCGGTAATCAGCTTCCGTCCAATAATAATCTGTAAACTCTATACCCGCATCCCTAAGATAGGTTTTTGCTAAGTCGCCACTCTTAAGGTTTTTATTTTCTGGGAAATTGGTGTCGAAAATTAGCCAATCTTTAGTATAGGCATCTTGGCTACCTGTGATAGCTATGAAAACGCCATCCGTCTTCATCATCCGTTTGGCTTCCTCTAAGTAAGAAAGCATTTCTCTTTCAGAACCTACTTCAAATAAAACTAAGCTTGAAAAAACAATATCACATGTTTCAGAATGGAAAGGAATCGTGCCATTCTCGATGAGATAGAAGGGAACGTTGGGGCAATTTATTTTAGCTTGAGCTATCATTTCATCGCTGATATCAGCACCAATCACATTTAAGTTTTGCTGAAGAAGAAATTGAGTGGAGAAGCCTACCCCAGCACCGAAATCTAACGTCTCTTTCCCGTTAGCATACTGGTTGATAAAAGAAGGAATATCCCGGTAGGCAAGATAACGGCTTAGGCTTTGATTGGTTTTTGTATATCCCAATGCTTGTTCTGCAGATTTAGGATCTTGGGAATGGTAAATGATCGTTTCATCGGATTGAACTGTTGAGGCAGTACAAAAAATAATAAAAAGAAAAAGGCCATAGAATGATTGATTTTTTTTCATAAGGCTCCTAACCGTTATTGTTTAAAAAAAATAATAGATAGCGCGGGCTGTTAGATCAAGCATTATCATTGGTTTGTTATGAAATCGTGTTTTTTCACATGTGAGGAACTAAATGGGCTCATCTTTTGGTGTGTATCAACAGCGTTTAAATCTGCAAAATGCCACATTTTCACGGGTTGAACATGAAGAGGCGATGGTTGCGGTCGTCTATAAAATCACTGCAGCTAATGGGACAGAGCAGATTTTAAAAATAAGCAGTCGGGAAAGTGACTACTTTCGTGAGGTTTTCTTTCTAAAACATTTTGCTGGCAAGCTGCCAGTTCCAGAAATTGTAGAACTAGTACCGCCAGAAACTGGCGTGGATGGCGCAATTTTGATGGAATGCTTACCTGGAACTTTACTTAAAAAAGCAGATCTTAACAGCAAGCTCTCTTTTGAAATTGGCTCACACCTTGCGTGCATTCATCTCAATCGATTAAATGGCTACGGGGATATTATTGGAAATCTGAATACTGATCCTCGTCTTTATTTTTCTCTAAAATTTGAAGAGGGGCTTGAAGAGTGCTCCCCCCATTTTACTAAGTCTTATATTGAACAATGTCGCCACTTTTTCACAGCGCATCTTGACATCTTAACTTCAGTAGATGGTCCTTGCGTTGTACACCGCGATTTTCGACCCGGAAACCTGATGGTTCATCATGGCCAACTACAGGGTATTATAGATTGGGCAGGAGCGCGTGCCAGCTTTGCTGAAGAAGATTTTTGTTCCTGGGAATGCGAAGAATGGATAAACCTTCAAAATAGAGCAGCATTCTTGGCGGGGTACGCAACTATTCGACCCATTCCTGATTATAAGTGCATTATGCCGTTTTTAAGATTTAATAAAGCAGTTGCTATTGTTGGCTTTACGGTTAAATGTGGGACATGGAATAATCGCCACTCTAAAATATACCAATTAAATCGCAACTACCTTGATGTTTTTTGCAAAAGATTTAGATAGTCTTTCATAAACAAGGGATTCTTTATCCTTGCTCATATCTTGTATAGAGTGTTTTTTTTGCAAATGGTTACTTATGTGAAAAAACAAGAGGGAAAGGACCATAAAAAGCCTCTTCGTTTAAGTTTACTAAAATCCCTCATACTGCATATAATGTTTCATGCCGGGGACTTCATGGAATAGTGCTCCTCGAACCAGGTCAGAACAGGAATGTAGCAGCCTTAAGAGGCAAGCCTTATGCCTTGAAACAATCTCCGGCACTTTATCTTATTTCTTTATTCCCAGATCATCTTTTTTGTTCCCCGCTCCATAGGAAGTCTCTCTTCAGGAGGGGTTTCAAAAAGTGGTTTTCTCTTGCCAATAAATAGCGCATGGCTAATCGCTTGCTCTTGCCAAACAAAGCGGGAAAACTTTTCTAAACACAGAAGCAGATGTTGGTTCTTCTCAATAAGGATTGAAAAAGGATGAAGGAGCCATTTTATAGGAGCCCATAGAAAACCTGAAACTACCAAGCTATTGACGTTGAACCACCATTTGGCGAATCCTTTTTTTTTAGATAATTCTTCTTCCCTATAGCGTTTATCTTTTGATGCTTTTACAAATCGATGAGGTGCTTGAATTAAACGGTAGAGTTTAATCCAAAGATAGTGATGGCTAAATACCCATTTTTCAATGGTAAATTCCGTTTCGGCGAGAGCAGCGAAACGGTCTAGGGCATCTATAGAATAGATATCTAGTGGAGTAGAACAAACGACAAAACCGTCTTTGTTAACAAGACGAGAGAGTTCCGAAAAAAATAACCGGTATTCCTCTTGAGGCAGATAAGCAATTAACTCTGTTGATAGCACGAGATCGTAAGCGCCATCTTCCAAATGGGTATAGGGAACAAAATCTTGAATGGGTTTGATATGCTCTTCGTTCTTCACATGCTGAAGTGCATTACTTGCAATATCTAATGCGTCAACCTTTGCTCCTTGGTCGCGGAGTGCTTTAGCAAAAATTCCGTAGCCACACCCTAAGTCCGCTACCTTTTTTGATGCCATTGATTGATAATCACGAATGAGCTGTAGCGTGCGCTCAACGCGTAAGCACTCCATGCAGTGGCGTTTAGGATTAAATTGTGCTCTATCAAGAAGCCATAAACGCTCAAAAAAAGCTTCAGTCTTTTGTTTTTTTATTTTTAATGGGGAGGAAAAAACCTTCTCTGACTCTGTTTCATAATTTTCATTACTCATCTTCAACATGAATTTTATCCGTAAATTTTAATGTAATTTTTCAATTTTCGCGCAACAGTTCCTCTAGTTCAATAGAGGGGGGAGCTAATCCTACGGGTCGGTTGATGAATAATCGAAACCATATTTCTAGCATCAAAATGGCGAATAGGTGGCGAAATGAAAGGCTTGCTTTCAATGGGTCACTAAGTTGTTCTTCGAGCCATTTTTCGGAAATAAAACCTGTTTCAACAAGTGTTCCTTTTTTGAGGAGCTTCATTGTTTCATACAATTTTTGGTCCTTCATCCAGGGAGCAAGAAAATGTTTACGCGTTTTTTTTGGGCGATTAAAAAAGGTAGCTGGGAAGACATGTTTGATAAGGGGCTTAAGATAGGAAGCTGTTTCTTCCTCTTGTAGCATTTCTGGCTCAGGTAAATGAGCTGCGTATTCCACTAGATGGCGATCTAAAAAAGGTGTTTGCCAATCTAACCGATGGGTTCTTGTTAAACGACTGTACTGAAAAATAAAGCAATCTGTCATTCGTGTCTTTACATCAAAATATTGAAAAGAAGAGACCATAGACCGAATACGACTCAGATGATGGAATTTATGTAAAAACGTGTCAGGATCAAAAAGTCCAGCTAAACGAGGTGCAGCTTCTAGAAGGTGTTTTTCATCAAACAAGGCGTTATCTCTTAGGTACTCAAATTGCCATGGGTTTGTACGTGCAATCCTTAATAGGTTGAATGCAGCTGGTCGAAACAAGAATTTTAATGTAGGAATAAGGATTTTGTGAAGAATGGGCTTAGGGATGAGAAATAAGCGATTGACAAAGCCCATATCGCGTTCAGCGGTGCTATAACGACTGTGGCCGGCAAGTAACTCGTCGCTACCCATTCCAGAAAAAACCGTGTTGCATTGATTGGCAGCAAGTTGGCATAAATTCCACGTTGCCACTGCATTGGGATCTGCTAAGGGCTCATCGAGAAACCAAGCAATACGTACAATATCTTTTAAAAAGCTTTGGCTGTCAATTTTTGTACTGAAAAGATTTAAACGTAGATCTTTTGCGATAGTTTGAGCGGCTAAAATGTCTTCTTCATTTTGTCCTTGAAAGCCGACATTAAAAGCAGCTAGCGGAGAGTCGTGTTTAATTTTGGAACTTTGAGAAACGTAGTAAGCCACGGTTGCGGAGCCGAGCCCTCCGGATAGAAAACAGCCATTTGAAGAAGTGCTTTGAAGACATTTATCCACTGAATCTTGAAGCAATAGATGAACTTGTTCTGCAATTTGTTGTTTGCTTTGTGTCGAAATTGTTTCATAAAAAGAGCTATAAGACCAGTAGGGCAAAATAGTTTGTCCATGCCCTTGAGAGTAGCGTAAAAAATGGGCAGGAAGTAATTTATTGACTTCTTTGATGGGGGTGAGATCTTGGGGAGTGTATCCAAAAAATAGATAGGCAGATAGGGTTTCGGCAGCGACTGTTTGTGGTACAATATTTGAAGCAAGCAGCGACTTTAATTCACTTGAGAAAAGAAAGTATTGTCTGTCTTGGTACCAGTAAAGAGGTTTTTTCCCGATGCGATCGCGGACAAGATAGAATGTATTTTTTTCTTGGTCAATGAGCACGATAGCAAATTCGCCATCAATCATTTTCAAAAAGTCGATCCCTTTTTTTTCATAGCCCGCAATCAAAATCTCTTCTTGCGTTAGATTGGGGGCTGAGAGATCGAATTCTTTAGCAAGTCTCTTTGTATTGGTGATTTTTCCATCAAGACATAAAAACACTGTTTTTTTAGGATTTGAAAAGAATAGAGTGTTTAAACAACCGAATTGAAAGTTTTTATAGTTGTATTGTGCAACAGTGTCACTTGGATGATGCTTCATAATGTCGATCATAGGATCTAAATTGTCAGCGACTTGAAGCATATCTGGGTAAACAATTCCCGCAAGACTTGTCATCTAATACTTTCCATTCAAAAAAAAGCCTTTAAAACTTAAAATCAAATCCTTTTTTAGGATGGCTTATCTAACTTACCTTACGCAAAAAGATCTGCTTGTTCATCTGCTCTTTTTGCGTAAGGTAAGTTATCTAATTGATATATGTTGTTTTTGATTTTTACACAAGAAAGGATGGAGAGACATGGCACCTGAAATTCAAGAAAAGCTAATGGCCTTAGCCAACACAGCATGGGTTGCCGTATTGTTTATATTTATTGCTTATAGGCTCAATTTTTTTAATCAAAAAAAAGAAGGAGTTTTTGCAAAATTAAACTACCAAGATGTTTTGGGAGCTTTTACTATTTTTGGGATGGTTCAATTACTTGTTGTGCCCGTCTTTGCGCTCCTCTACTTAAAGTTTTTTTACCATGATATATTGCTTGATCCAGCAAACTTAAGAGAAGAAACACAGGCTTGGATAGGGATTTGGGGTAATCTTTTACTGCTCTCTGTAATTGGTTGGTATAGCTATTTAAATTGGCAGAAAGTTAGCTCTTTTTTTGGGTATGAATTTCAACCCCGCAATTTTTTTCTTGGCGCTGCAACTTGGCTCGTTTGCATGCCAATTGCTTCCACAGTTGGGGAAATGATTAATTTAGTGCTCGGTTTTTTTAGAGAGACTGCTGTGGATCAAATGCCCGTACAGCACTTAAAACAAATGAGCGCGCATCCATCTCTATTTTTCATTCTAGCTTTCATCATTATTTTTGTGGTGCCATTTGTGGAAGAGCTTCTTTTTCGTGGTTTTTTGCAAACTTGGTTAAAACAGCATATGGGGTTAAAAGGGGCTATTTTGTTTACCTCAGCCATTTTTGCTCTTTTTCATTTTTCTTGGGGTCAAGGGTTAGATAATATTCTTTTCCTTTCCATTCTCTTTATCGTCTCTTGTTTTATGGGATTTGTCTATGACAGGCAAAAAGACCTTTTAGCATCTATTGGTTTACATACAGCCTTTAACGCTGTGACTACATTATCAATTTTTTTGGGCTATACGTAGAAGGCTGCCCAATGCCAGCCTCATAGCAGGTAGCTTTATGCTTTTTAGTTTAATTTATAATAGACCTCTTGCATAATTTTATTTGCTTGCTAAAGTTACCCTTTTTGGCGCCTTTATCGTTAAATTTTTCAACTATATGTCCTCATATGCTTTCAAAATTTTCCGATAAATTTACTCAAAAAAGATCAAACTTTTTAAGCAAAGCAAATTATGCAAGAGGTCTAATAGCTTTTACCTATAAATCCCCACTCATTTAAGGGGTGGAAAGATGAAGATCAAAAAAGTCAATTACCCTATTTACAGCATCGAAAGCATTGGCATGTTTCCAATTTCTGATGACATGCCCTTCATTTTTGTAAATAGCGAGGTCTACCTTCTTTCCAAGCCGCTTAAGGGCTGTGAACATCTTTTGAGCTTCCTCAATAGGTGATGTCGTATCATTTTCTCCGTGAATAAGTAAAAGTGGGTTGTTGATATCGTTAGCGAGGTAATAGGGTGAATTTTTAATATAATTGAAAATGTCATCCCATGGATGGGTTCCCATTCTACCCTGTCTCTTTTCAAAATATGCTGTATCTGCAACTCCTTCCCAGCCCTTATTTTTACTAAATGAACCATATCCACCTATAAGGTCATACAATCCGGAGATACATACAGAAGCGCGAAAAAGAGTGGTTTTTGATGTAATAGCAGCGGTACCATAACCTCCATAGGATTGGCCAATCAGGCCTAACCGATTAATATCTACTAATCCAAGGTTTGCTGCATGATAAAGCTGGGGTAATAATCTGTCCACAGACTCTTGGAGTGGGTTACACCGCTTGCCCGGGGGGCTGATTTGTAAGTCGGGACACACCACTGCATAGCCCTGCTCTAAAAGTAATCTTGTAGGGAAAGAAGCAGTATCTCCTCCGGCATAGTGGTTCATCTTCGCTTGAATAATTGATCCTGGGTAGACATGTACGATAGCTGGTGAGGGCTGGTTTAAGTGTGTAGTTTTAGGGAAAAAAATGGCAGTTTCAACTGTTTCGAGCGAGCCATCATAACGTGGAACCGTTGTTTCAAAAATGGCTACTTTCACTTCACTAAAAAAATCCTGTTTTGGATCTATACAGGATAGACGGGTCTTATTTGAAAAATTGCAAGATGCTTGGTAAACATTTTGAGGAATGTTAAGGCTCTCTTCCACATAAAACACTTGATTTGTTTTTTGAGAAGCGACGACCTCTTTAATTAGAGATGCCCCTCTCCACAAAATTTCATGATGTTGATTGCCCTCTTCTAGAAAGAATCTTATGATCGCACTTTCCGTGCCATTTTTAACGTGAGCAGTCAGAGTCTTAGGGCAAGGTTCCCAAAATGCTCCTTCCTCTGTTTCTAATAGCGAAAGAAACTGCCATTCATCAGGGATTGATACTTGGCATGGCGGTGCACCTTCCAAAGAAAAGAGAAAAAGGCTCTTAGGAACTTTTGCGCAACCATAATTCGTAAGATGAGCCCCGACTAATAAAGTTTTTCCATCACGAGAAAAATTTAAAGGTATTGCAGAGAAGATGGCTTCTTTATCTTTGGAAAGTTCTTCTACATTTATTTCCTCTCCATCGTCCAAAGAGGCAATAAACACTTTATTCTTTTCGATAAAAGCTATCTTTTCTTGATGTGGATGCCAGGCAATTTCTTGTGTTTTGCCTGATTCTATGTGAATTTGTGTAGCAATTGTAAATATTTTTTTTGGATCTGACGTAGAAAATACTCTCAACTCGAATGAGGGTGAGGAGGGGTCCGGAGTAAAAGTAAAATAGGCAATGGAGTTTCCTGTTTTAGAAGGTACAAACATTGATGAGAGGGGGTCGTTTTCTTGATAAGGGCAGAGGGGTTGGCTTTTTCCTGATGCCAATGTTACTGATATAATTTTACTGTAAAGAGGAATATTTAAGTGTGGGGGAGAGCTGTCGCTAGAGTAGAGCACAACGTTAGCATCGTTTTTCTGTTTTTCAGGAAAACCCTCGGAGGTTTCCATGGAAAGTGCAGGAAAATAAATAATTTTATTGTCTGAGCTCCAGTAGGGACGATCTACCAGCGCTAAAGGATGGGTAAAGACTTTTTCATCGCAAACTATATTAGCATCCTCGGAGGTAATCTCATAAACCCATAATCGTGTAAAGCCCCCTTCATCACAGTAGAATGCGACTTTTTCTCCATCAGGGGAAAAACAGGGGCGAAAACAATTAGCATTCTTAGGTCCTATCTGAACAATTTTTCCAGATCTTAGCTCATGCAGGCAGAGGGTGCTGTAAAATCTATTAGAAGGGACACCGTTACCTAAAACAAGAACGTCCTCTGGAAATCCTTCTGAAGGCTTTTGATGTACGGTATAAATAATAGACTGTCCATCGGGGTGAACAGCTATTTTTTCATCACTTCCTATTTCCTTTTGAACAAATGCTGCTTGGAAAATTTCTTTGGTTAATAGAGCTGATAGAAAAGTTGGAAAAAGGATCGCAATAAATAAGATAAGGGGAATCGTTTTCTTTTGCATGGGCCCTCCTTGCTTGCCTATATAATTTAATTCAGCCTGGTATTGTTGTAAAACGTTAAACTCTTGGGAAGGGCATTTCTGCCCTAAAAAAGGCTTTTTTTAATTTTCAAACTCTTATTCATCATGCTGTTAATTATGATGCTTTTTTTCATGGTCCTAACATTATCTAATTCCCAGGATAGGCATTTTATTAAGGCGGTAATAGAATACCGAATGCTTGGTGCTGTAGAAGATGCTCTCCTTTTCGAGCGAGAAAATTTAATATAAGTTTATCTTTATCAGGAGATTATAATTCTGAGAGGTTAAGGGGAAAACAATAATTTTTAGTTGATTTCTTCATTCCCTATTTGATAAAATTATTTATTGCTTGAGTGGTTAAAATATGGAAAGCAACTAGAAATGTTTTTTTTTACGAAACTGTAAGAGTTTTTGTATTTAAAACAGTTTATCTAGGTAAAGAATGAGAATAAGTGCAATGAAAGCTAAAGAGTTATGGTCGTGAGACTGATGTCCCTAAAAATCTCTTCAAGTGGTTTATCTGATGTTGGTTTGGTAAGGCAAAATAATGAGGATGTCTGGGCTGAGATTCCCGGCCTTCATTTTTACGCTTTAGCAGACGGAATGGGAGGACATCAAGCTGGTGAAATTGCAGCTCGAGAAGCAATTGATTCCCTCTGTCATCTTGTAAAAAAATCCCTGAGAGGCAAGTCAAAGTCTTTAGAAGAATGTGGGGCTTTGATAAAGACTGCTTTCGAGCAAGTGAATACCTATGTATATAAAATGGGACGTTCTTCTAGCGATTTTAAGGGAATGGGTACAACTCTTTGTTCAATTTACCTCTCCGAAACAGGTGTTGTTTTTGCTCATGTTGGAGATAGTCGCATTTATCGCTACCGGAAAGGCAGTTTAGAACAAATTACAAAGGATCATTCGCTCATTTGCGAGCTGGTAGAATTAGGCCAAATTAATGAACTGCAAGCCACGCAGTTTATTTATAAAAACATTATTACAAGAGCTATTGGAACAGAGCCTTACGTTGAACCAACAATTCATTTTGCCGATATCGTTGAAGAGGATATCTATCTTTTATGCTCTGATGGCTTATCAGATCTTCTCTCTTTACAAGAGATTGAAGCTATTATAAAAAAAGAAACATTTCTCTCTTGTGCAGCCAAAAAGCTAGTTGATGCTTCTAAAGCCAAGGGAGGCCATGATAATATTACTGTTGTCATGGTAAAAGTATCCGAAGAAAATGAAAAACAAAGAGAAGATCTATCTTGATAATAACGCCACAACTTTTCTTGACCCAGCCGTAAAAGAAGCGCTTACCCGCCTTCTTGAAAAACCTCTTGGAAATCCTTCAAGTTTACACACATTTGGACAAGAAGCACGATCACTTATTGAAGGCTACCGCCGTAAGGTTGCAAATTACTTCGCTGTCCGTCCCCATGAAATTATTTTCACTTCAAGTGGTTCCGAATCGATGAATTTTCTGATTAAAGGCTATCTGGAGGGCCTTCAATCAGGACATGTGATTACTTCTAATATCGAACATTCTTGTGTGAAAAAAGCTTTAGTAGAGCATGAAAAAAGAGGGTTACAGGTTACTTATCTTCCAACAGGATTGCATGGCGCTATTGATCCTCAAAAGCTTAAGGAAGCCATTTTGCCTGAAACAAGACTTATTGTTTTAATGGCGGCAAATAACGAAACGGGAGTTAAAAATGACATTAATCAAGTGGCTGACATCGCAAGAAAAGCCTCTATTCCTTTTGTTGTAGACGGCGTGGCCCTTTTAGGAAAAGAGCCCATTGCTATTCCTGAAGGAGTAGTAGGGATGGGATTTAGTGGCCATAAAATCCATGCTCTTCCAGGGGTCGGGGTGGCTTTTGTGAAATTGCGATCCAAGCCCAAACCCCTTATCTACGGCAATCAAGAATATGGCTTAAGAGGAGGAACAGAGAATTTAACTGGTATTGCTTCCTTTGCTCAGGCAATCGATCTACTTGATAGCGATAAGATGGTATCAATGGCTGCACTAAGAGATCGATTTGAAAATGAAATCATGGAGCGCATTCTTGATGTTCGAAGAAATGGCCTTGGCCCTCGTATTAGTAATACAAGCAATTTATCTTTTGCAGGCGTTGATGGAGAAAGCTTTCTTATTGCACTTGATCAAGAAGGAATAGCCGCAAGCCACGGCTCCGCTTGCTCTGCTGGCGCTCTTGAGCCCTCTCCCGTTCTGTTAAACATGGGGATTCCTTTGGGCGTTGTGCATTCCTCGATTCGGTTTTCTTTGAGTCGATTCACAACCGAAGAGGAGATAAGTAGAGCCGTCGAGGTAATCGAAAGGCTGGTTTTCAAATTCCGTAAATAATAGACTTTTTGCATGACTTGCTTTGCTTGAAAAAATTGATCATTTTTAGTAAGCAAAGCAAGTTATATAAGAGGTCTAATTTAAAAAATGACTTTTAATTAAGAAACTTAAGCCATTTTTGTTTTTACAGAAACCGTTTTTATTCCAATAAGAGTGGCCTCTTTAATTGTGAATTCAAAGGGAGAAATTAGGACTGTTTCTCCTCCTTCTGGTGCATGTTCCAACAAGGAAAGCAATAAATCGGAGATAGTGTCTTCTGCTTCTCCTGGCAATGTCACCCCAAATTCTGCCTGAAAATCCGCTAAGGTCATCTTTCCCGGAACAGTCCTGTCAACAAGGGTGAGAGGCGTGGTTTCCTTTTTTTTGATAGGGCGTACTTTTCCAAATATCACCTCAACAACATCTTCAAAATTTAAAAACCCCTTAGCTTTACCAGAAGTACCTAATACAATAGCGACATGTTCGCTATTTCTTCTAAATTGCTTAATGATTTGAAATAGTGGGGTTTGCTCCGTAACATACCAGGGAGGCTTGCAAAAATCCTTTACTTTCCTATTTCCTGGAACTCTAATCAGTTCTCTGACGAAAGCAATACCAATAATGTTAGCAACATCTTTATGGTAGACGAGGAAATAGGGGAGAGGATTTTTAGGAAGTAAGCGCATTTTTTCAATAGTAAGATGAGAAGAAATAAGAGGCTGCGCTTCTAGGGAAGTCATGATGTGCTTGGCGGCTTTATCTTTAAAACGGAAAATATTTGTCGTGATGACATTTAATTCTTCATTTTTGCTGGAACTGCTTTTGTCTTCGTCATGCTCTTCAATAACTTTCTGAAGCTCATCCTGAGTGAGGAAAAGTTCTGGATGCGGCTCTTGCCCTCCAACTAAAAAATTGGCAAATTTAGAAATGATGCCTAAAATCCAGACAAAGGGTGCAAGAATTTTAGAGGTAATATAAAGAACTGGAGCCCCTAGCAAAGCAACATGCTCTGGGTATCTTCTTGCGGCAAACATTGGCGCTAGCTCACCAAAAATAATCACGATGATAATTTGACTTAAAGGTGCCCAATCGGGACTCAAATGGATAGCTTGATGGAATTGTCTGGAGCATTCGGATCCAACGATTGTGGCCACATTGACTGCGATGAGCGTCGTTCCAAAGAGACGAGAAGGATTGTGCAATAGATAGCTTAGCCATTCCGCCCTCTTGCTTCCTTGTTTCACTAGAAATTGAAGCCTCATCTTATTAAATGAGACGCAGGCCATCTCCTCCATAGAAAAGAAAGCCAGGAGAACGACTGTAGAAAAATTAAAAAATAACCAAAAAAATGCCAATTCCATAGATTACTTCAATTTGCGAATAAAGAGTCTAGTTATGCGATTGGGGCTTGCAGCAAGAATTTGAAATAAAAATCCTTCACTTTGCCACTTTGTGCCGCTTTTGGGAATGGTTCCTAGCTGTTCCGTAATCCAACCCCCAATTGTCAGCATGCTATTACTTTTGAGGCGGGCGTCAAAGTAGCCATTAAATTCAGCAAGTTCCCATTTACCACTTGAGATCACCTCGTTTTTTCCTGCCTTAACATATAATGGTTGCTGATCTCTCGGGTCTTCAATATCGCCGACAACCACTTCGATTAGATCTTCCTTGGTAATTAAACCAGAAATAGAGCCATATTCATCGACAACAAGAGCAAATACTTCGCCTTTCTCATCGAACCTTTTTAAAAGCATTCTAGAATGCATCGTTTCCGGGATAAAGTAAGGTTTTTCTAGAAAATGGATAAGATCTTTTGGATTTTGAATTTCATGCTGATATTTGAAGTACTGGGAAGCGGTAATGATGCCCAATACAGCATCTAAATTTTTTTCCGCAACAGGGATACGAGAGCATCCTTCTTCAGCAAAAAGATAGGAAAGTTTACTAAGGGGCTGAGAAATTTCATAGTAAAGGATGTCTTCTCTTGGCCACATAAGCTCTTTGACATTACTCTCCTGTATTTCAAGGTAGCCTTTAATTAATTCATTGATTTCAGGACTTAAAATTCCCTGCTTTTCAGAGGTTTCAAGAACGTGTTCCAGCTCTTCTGGGCTAATTTCCTGATCTTTTTTTAAAAAGAAGAACAAAATTCTTGATACGGGTGTAGTGACAGCGATAATAAATTTTCTGATAGGTTTTAAAAGGTTTTGGAGAAGGTCAATTTTTGGGGCTACTTTGTAGGAAATTGAAAAGTTATTTTGTAGGCCGATGTATTTGGGAATCACTTCGCCAAGAATTAACGTAAGTAGAAGCGGGATTCCAATCTTTAATTGCCAGTTGCCATTTTCTCCAAATTGGTTTGAAACAATGTTTTGCAGCATGATATTCACAAAAGTATTAATCATGAAGATTGTCACGAGTAAGTCTTTCGGATGTGCTAGTAGGGCTGCGATGAGTTTTTTTTGGGGGTCCGGGTTATCCTTATAAGTAAGCACTTTTAGAGGAGAAATAGAGAATAGGGCAGTCTCCGCTGAAGAAATCCATGCACCCCAATAAGTAAAAAGAGCGGTCATTAGCAGCGTAAAAGATGTTGCGATATCCATTACGAATCCTTTTTTAAGGAAAAAACGAATTTTTGTTGCCCTTCTGGGACAAGACCTAATCTTCTCATCAAAACTAATTCAATCCATTCTGGATCATTTTGGCTATTAAGTTCTTTTAATAGGTCGGCATGTAAACGAAAAGCCTCTTTCAATTGTAGCTCCAATGAAACACGTTCGTTTTGCAGCTTGAGATATTCTTTTTGCCTTGCCTTTAAAGCATATTCTAAGCTAATCGCACATAAGAGAATGAAAGCGATGGTCCACGCGCATTCCTTTAAAAAAAAGAGGCTCCTAGCGCTCAGTTTTTTTCGCGAAGGGCTATTAAGCATGAATGGAACATGCTGTATTGATAGGCGTTTTCTCATAGAGCTTCTAGCAAAATCTTAACTTATAGCTAGCAGCATGATGACACTAACTCAATTTTTATTCGACAGAAAGAATGGAATTTTCTTTGATAGTAGATATTTTATTAGAATAATGGGGTGGCGAAAAAAAAATTTGAGAATAGCAAAAGGGGTAACCTGGTGAATTTTTTTTAAAACTAGCTTACCTTTGCTGTTTTGCCAATCGGTAAGCCATTCTTGATGCAAGAAAAAAAAGGGCTTGGGCAAGTGATCCAAAGGTGAGAACTGCACTTTTTGCGTTTCAGGACTATTCTTTAAGGTTCCACAAAGCCACTCGCATACAAATACATGTGTTTTCGCCGATAGGGCATTTATAGGCGTGTATTCTGCACACTTATAGGAAATCATGACGTCGAGGCCTGTTTCTTCTTTAACCTCCCGGATGACAGCAGCCTCCGGTGTTTCTTCTTTGTCGATGCCTCCTCCCGGAAGCACCCAGATGGGAGTGTCTGCTCGTTTTGTAATAAGTAAATGAAGGTTGGCGTTCACAACAATTCCGATAACAGCTTCATCCATTAACTATAACTCTTTTATTCAGGTTTAGTGGTTAGGCGTGTATGCCTAGTGGCATCAAAAAATGTGGCAAGATTCATCTTCATTTTTTCTAATGACATTTTCCTAGATTCCTTCTGATTAACGAAAGTAGATTCTGGATTTAGATTCATTAAAAACGCATTTGTAATGAAAGATACCCAATATTCATCTTCTTTATGCCAAAAGTCATCATTTGCTTTTTGGCTTTTCTCTGCTAGGCGCAAATCATTTAAGGTAGGGCCTTTATTTTTGAGATAATGTACTTCAGCAACAATAATTTTAGCTAGATCTTCTGCTTGATCATAACTGCACCTATATTGAACTGTAATCCAGGGAAGAGTAAAACTCGGATAAAAAGGGAATTCATGGGCAACATTTATTCCATAAGAAGATTTAAATCTTTTCTTCATGGCTGTTTTGAGATGTGATTCAATAGTTTGACACACCATTTCCAACTTAAAAAAATTTGTACAATCAATGGGAATAGTGATGGGAAATGTAATACGCGTTAAGCTATCAAAACTATTTTTTAATGAGAGGGTTTGTGTGCAGGGTTTAACCGGAAAGGCTGGTGATGCTAAAATGTTAAGGCCCAAAGGATCGGTCTTATTAGGAATTTCTCCAAGAAGTTTAACCACATAGGGTTTGATCAGTTTCTTATCAAAACTTCCAGTAATAACACAGCAAAAATCTTTCGGATTTGCAAACACTTTTTCAAACACAGCCGGAAGCTGACATACCTCAATTGCTCTCAAGCCTTCCTTTGATAACGGAATTTTTTTGGGACCCGTTTGTGTGTTTAAACAAAAGAAAGCGTTTTCAAATTTCTTTGTTTTATCTAAACAAGAGTTATCAATAACCTCAGATAAAGCAAAAACTGTATTTTCTAACCCTGTCTTATTAAACTTTGGTTCTAAGAAAAAATCGTGCAAGAGTTTGACTAGCATGGGAAGCGAATCACTATCGCATTCTGCCGAAATCATTCTATAAAAAGGTTTTATGGAAACATCCAATTCGATGCAATAATGGTAGAGCAAAGCAGAAAGTTGATCGGAGCTAAGAGAGCCAATTCCCGACCCCGCGATGACATCTGAAATAATACGTGCTGCAAACTGCTCTTGAACGGGGCATGAGGTATATCCTCCCTTGGCTGCAAGCTGCACCATTACTTCTTCTTCTTCGTTTTTACTTGGTCTTAGAAAAACATGCATCCCATTTTTTAATACAAGCTGGGTAGTCTGGATGTTTTCTAGGAAAATCTCAGATTGAAGGGTATCTTCCCCCGTTAATTGAGCGAATAGAAAGGTTAAGGGGATCATCCATATAGGGATCACGTGTAAAAACATATATTCTAGGCCTAGCCATTTATCTCTAATGCTTCAACTTATCCTAAGGTGATTAAGATCTCTTAAAGGGAAGCTTAAAAAAGATTTTTTTCAGATTTTTAATTTGCATTTTTAAAAAATGAAGGACACAGCCGAGAGGGAATAAAAAAACGGACACCCCTTGATGTAGAGAAGCTAGAAGAAACCTGCTAAGCTTTTTTGCGTCGGTATGGGGATCTATTTTGAGAATAAGGTGACTCTCTTCTGCAATAAAACATCGCGTATGAGCTTCTAAAAAGAACTTTTTCCGATTCAGATAAATTCTATAAATATTCCAATTTGAGCCCCATCGAAAACCAATAGATGGAACGAGGTCATTTTCATGATAGATAACGTTTATTTCAGGAAAGATTTTGTGTTGAGAAGAATAAACTTCCCATGCATGAAGTTCATTTTTTAAAAGTGCCGGAGGATTAAAGGCAAACACTTTGCAGATATGCTGAGGAAAAGTTGTTGCCGTATGCAAGGCTAGAGCACCTCCTAGGCTTAATCCAATCACCATCGTCTTTTTAGAATGCTGATCCATCCAAGCTAAGATATTCATTTTCCCCATAAGAAAAGCATAGCGTCCAACGGATGCTCCAGGGTTGAAATCTGTGAGAAGGCTAAGAGCAAAACCTTCATCCGATGGATAAGAGGTGCCTTTGAACAAAAGAATAGGGGGCGCTTCTTTTGTAATGGGAAAAAGACCGAAGGCGATGACTTGTGAGCCAATTCCTGCAGGAGTTAAAGCTATTTTGTTAACCACGTAATCGCACAAAAACCATCGATGACCGATTTTTTGGGGTATTTTTAGAGGTTCATTTTCCTCCGCTCCAAAGAAGGAGTAGTATGCGATGACGTGATGAATAAACAGTCGATTGGGGAGAGTGTCCTCTTTTTTTTGAAGTTGTTCAAAAAATGTATTTAGAACTAGCTGAATTAACTCCCGAAACTTCTTTAGTAAATCCTGATCTGCCTTTACGAAAAGCGAATAAAGAAGCTCTTTTTTATTAAAGTGTACTGCATTTTCAGTAAAAAGGGAGTTGAAGACAGCCTGAATGATAGGAGGGAATTGCTGAACCGAGGGAAGTTTAAGGTCTTGCCCGCTGCAAATAATGTATTCCTTGATTTGTTTTTCAGCAAAGCTAGCATCTGACGAGATTTGCTTTAAGATTAAAGAAAACTTCTCTTTAATAAGTTCTTGTTGCCAAATCTCAGGATATTTTCTGAGAATTTCCTCTAAATTCATTTTTGCCTCATTTAGCATCTTGACTAAAACGGCAATTAAAGATAAAGTATTTTTTCCCTGCCCAGGTGGTGAAATTGGTAGACACGCCAGATTTAGGTTCTGGTGCCGTAAGGTGTGTAGGTTCGAGTCCTATCCTGGGCATATTTGTTGGTATTTTTCTTTTAAGAAAAATGTTCATTAAAATTTCTTAATCGCTTCTTCTTTGCATATTTCCTTCAATCTTTTTTTGAGCTATTAAAGGCTGGGTTGAAAAATTCAATTTTTCAATTTTAGCTCTTAGCTTATCTTGTAATTGCTATCCTCACATACTGCACTTGTGATCGAATATCAGGTAATTGTTCCTCCTGTATTCAAAACCAGAAACGGAAGTCCCTTTCCAATAGCAGCTACTCGTTTACATACTAGCAATTAGGTTAGGAGTTTTAGCTTAGGGGAAAACTTTGCTAAAAAAAATTTTGTAAAACTTTCAAGAAAAAGATAGGCCATTTGGAAGTGAACCTTGAACATTGCCAGCAATTCAATCAAGCGGTTTGAGATTCCTGAGGGAGTCCAACTTTTGCTTTAACAGGCAAAACGGTAAGTTCATTGAAAACTTTTGGTTGAAAGAGAAAAGTTAAGCTTTCTCGTTGAAAATTTTTTTTATAATAATCTGACTAAGTGCATTCGCGTATTTGAAATTCTTCTATTTTCTCTTTGGGGGAAAAATAAAAATTTCTTTATTTTTATAGATTCTTATCCAACCTTTCTTTAAAAAATCCATCTTGCTGCTATTTTGTCGCAATTTTTTTGACAGCCAAGAGTGAATGATTTAACATAGCCGCCTCTAAAAAAAAAGTTTTTAATAATTTATTTATAATATATTATTTTATTGTTTGAATTATTTTATTAATAAATAAAATTAAGTTGGTTTAATTTATGAGCCCTTTAGAAGAGCTTAGTCCTAAGAGCCCATGGCAACCTCAATCAAAACCGTTATCAGGTGTTGAAAATTGGCGCAGTTGCTTAAGAAACGGGAGGATAGCAGAAATTGTATTAAGAAGATTTGAAGAGGAAAAAGACGAAGAGTGTTTGTTAAAGCAATTTAATGAGCTAGAAACACACTTTTTAAATTCAGAAAGTTATAGTTTGCTTTCCTCTCTTATTGGAAAAGATGGCCTTCAATCTGAGGTAGCTGCCCTGAAATTAATTGAACTAGGAGTGACTTCTATTAACTCCAAAAATTTTATCGATGAGGAAAGCCCCCTTCATTTAGCAGCAAATATAGGCAAGAGAGAAATTGTAGAAAGTTTAATTAGCCATGGAGCCGACGTTAATGCTATCTATGATATAAAAATAGGGCCTAAAGATTATAGAAAAGTATCTCCGCTTGCATCTTTATTGGATTCCAATAGGGCTGATCAGCATGCGTTGCGCCAAGAAATTTTTCATTTTCTTGTCGATGCTGGTGCAGATCCTAGATTGGGATATGTAAATACAAGACCCATTTTTCATGTTTGTTTAGAAAAAGGTTATGTAGACTGTGCAAAACGTATTCTCGATCTCATTGATATTAATGAAAAAGATCCTATTTTAGAACAAACGCCACTTCATATTGCCACGTTGATGGATAATTGTGAGTGGATAGAAATATTATTAAATAGAGGAGCAGATACTGCTGCTTTGGCTCAATGCGAAGGATTGTTTAACCCTCGCAAGATGTCTCCACTTCATGTGGCTGCGTGGCGTGACAATGAATTGGCAGCCACTCTTTTATTAAAATTTGGTGCCAATCTCAATTTGAAAGCTGAAAATCCGGCTTTTGGGAAAAATTTTTGTAAGGCCCTGTCAGGACCTGAACCATTAACTCCTTTTCAAATTGCTGTTGATAGAAACAGCAGCTCGGTAGTTAATTGCATGTTAACTCATGCAAACGAGCAAGGACTCAAAATTGATACCGAGAGTCACTTAGAGCGCAACCTCTTTTCGGGAAAGATAGAAGATGTGATGAGAAAAGGTTACTCTTCTCTCAAGCTACGAATAGAGACAGCAAATGCTCGCATGAATGGACACATCGATCAAATAAGATTTCCTGTCCGTAGCTTTTGTCTCAACAAAAGCGCCTATCCTTTAATACGTAAATGTTTTAATAAGTACTTTGCTCATTCAACTAATTTGCTAGCCGCAGAAAAAGTTTGTTCTCCTTTAAGTGAACTTCTTAAATACTATATTTTAGAAAATAAAGATTTTGCAGTTTATTTTTTTGATGTAGATACTCTTCCAGAGACTACCGGCTGCTATAACCCTGATACGGGAGAGGAAATTGTTATTGCGCTTGAATCTAAATCAGCAAAAAAAGTAGTTCCTGTAATCATACATGAAATTGCACATAAAGCGGCTCATCTTATCTACAACAGTCACTTAGGTGCTCCTCCACAAAAATCCTCATTTTATGAGGCTTTGGAAAAAGATTTGCTGCAACTAAAAAAGACAGATTTTAAAAATAGTCCAGCTATTTTACGCTTTCTCATCGAGTCGGTATCAAGCTATGCAGAAGATTACCGCCCATCCGAGTACTTGGTTCGCATTCCGCATGCAGCTCTTTACATGGCACTAGAGAATCCAAACTTAACATGGAATGACCTTAAAGATATTTTTGAAAAAAGTATTCCCCATCTTTTTCATTTTTATATGAACGAATTTTTAGAAGAATGTGAAAGCTATATCAAACGTAGATATACCCCTTAATTACATCTTGTCTAAGCAAGATTCAAGCAATTGATTTCTTAAGGGTTCCGTGTATGTGATACAACCGCGCATAGTTGTCCAATATGAGTCTCAAATTTATTTGTGTCTTTCCAAAAAATTCTGGATAGGCAATGAGTCAATGCAAAGCCATTTACAATGGTTTGCTTGAGGATGCCTAACTTACAGGGATCAAATTTTTCTGACATAGGCTTATGTTTCATAAGAATAGACTGAATTGCTATTTTTTTGTTTTGTCTTAAGGCTATACTCTTTTAGTATTTTTTTTCAGTTGAAATTCTTAGAGAAATTTAGCAGGCTAATTTCTAATCAAAAAAGCAAATAGATTAACCGATGAAATCAAAAATGCAGTTTATATTTAATAAATTAGCTTTTACGACCTTTTTGAGCTTTATTTTTGTTTTTATAACAGTATCAGCTTATGCTGTTCCGGCGATTATTGCTCACCGTGGAGGAGGCCAAAATTTTCCCGAGAATACATTGCTTGCTTTTTCTACTGCTTTAGAAATGGGATGTGATGCTCTTGAGCTCGATGTGCAGGTCACAAGAGATGGAACCGTTGTCGTCTACCATCCGGAAAAGCTAGAACAGAGAACAAATGGTTCAGGGTTAATTTTTGATCATAATTGGGAAGATATTGCAACTCTTAATGCTGGCTATCATTTTAAGCCTGAAGAAAAGTACCCTTTTCGCGGACACAATTTAAGGGTTCCTAAGCTGGAAGAAGTTTTAAATTCTTTTCCAAAGACATTGATTATTATTGATCTAAAGTCACTGCCTGCAGAACCTCTAGTAAATGCTTTAATACAAACAATTTCTGATGAAGAATCGACTCGAATCATTTTCTATTCAACAAATGCGGATCATCACGAATTGCTAGGACAGCTTAAGCCACATTGGCGAGTGTTTGAACAAAGAGATGTTACGCGTCAAAGACTTTTAGAGTTAAATCAAACCGGTCGATCCAACCTGCCTTTGAATTCTAAGTGGGTAGGATTTGAACTTAAAAGAAAAATGATGGTTATTGAAGTATTGTCGTTAGGGAAAGCAACAAGTACCGTTGAATTTCATTTGTGGCATCCTCAAGTCATTTCGCATTTAAAAAAGTGCAATCCAAGTGTCTCCTTAGTTCTTTTTGGTATCAATACAAAAGATGAATGGGAAACAGCGGTAAATTTAGGCGTAGATGCAGTCTATACTGATAACCCGGGTGAACTGCTCAAGCTCAAGAATGCCATCAGCATAACGAGGGAGTCCCTTAGCCTTCACTTAATGGAGAAGTTTTAGTCGTATTTATTGAGGATTTTAGATTTATTTTTCTGACTTAAGAAAAATTGCAATTAACAAGGAAGTGATTTAAAATCAATTTTTTGATTTTTATCTGTTGTAAGGTTTTTATGAAGAATGTTTTTTCTTGGGCGATTCTAATGGCAATTCTAGTTGCTCCAATTTACCCAGCTCAACTAATGCATCGAGCGCTTACTACAACAGATCAAGAAAAGAAAGTTTTCCTTTGGGAAGAAAAACTGCTAAATCCTTTCGATGAGTTGATCGTGTCTTGGGATGCTAAAAGGCCTGAGCAAGGTTCTTACCTAATCCGTGTAAGCCTTCTTATTAAGGAATGGTCTCCTTGGCTTGATTATGCTATCTGGAGTCCTGATGATCAACGCACATTTAAAAACAGCTTGCCTAATGCAAATGTACAAGTCTATCAAGATGCCGTAGAGGTTTTAAATGGCAATAAGGCTACAGGATTCAGAGTCTGGGTTGTTGCGAGAGGCGATGTTGCCTTAGAGCAGTTTGAAACATTGCATATTTCTGCCACAAATCGCGCCACTCAAACAGTTGCGGGGCCAGATTCTAAAAACATCTCGATCAATTTAGACGTGGCAGGACTTTCACAAATGACATTGCCTGATGAACGTTATTTGCGTCTATGTTCTCCTACATCAACAACCGCTGCACTACGGTTCTTACTAGGTTCATTAGAGCTCTCTCCAATTGCCTTTGCAGACAAGGTCGTTGATTCTGCATTTGATATCTATGGAAATTGGATTTTAAACACAGCTCAAGCTTTTCACGAACTCGGCAATCCTTGGCATTGCTATGTTGCTCGTCTAAATTCTTTTAGCCAAATTATTGATCAGCTGAATAAAGGATTTCCTGTGGTCGTAAGTGTGAAAGGACCATTGAAAGGCAGTGCTCTGCCTTACGAGTCAGGGCATCTACTTGTCGTTAAAGGCTATGATTCAGCAACAAATGAAGTTTTTTGCATGGATCCTGCATTTGCTAACGATGAGAGCACTCTTGTCAAGTACGAACTCAATGATTTTATGGAAGCTTGGCGAAGAAAGTTAGGTATTGCTTACATTTTTGATCAGTAAAATATCGATTAATGACAATTTACCATTTCTCATTTTTCTAGCACCCAAAGGACTTTTCCTACTATAATCAGCGCAAGGTTTCTTTGTTTAGAGAGTTCCCCTTTATAGCAAAAAAGGATAGGTTAAAAAGCAATGGCAGATGTAATGTGCCCCTGTAACAGTGGTAATCCTTATCGTTTCTGTTGTGAACCTTTGCATCAAGAACAAATGGCTGAAAATGCGTTAAAATTGATGCGTTCCAGATATTCAGCTTATGCTTTAAATTTATCGGATTACATCATTGCAACGACTCATCCAGCAAGTTCCCACTACTCTGAAAATAAATTTGCCTGGAAAAGAAGTATTTCTCAATTTTCAAAAAATTCCACTTTTAAGCACTTGGAAATTCTGAATTTTAAGGAAAGGGAACGGGTAGCAGTAGTCATCTTTACAGCTCATCTTATGCAAAATGGCCAGGATGCAACCTTTAGCGAACGGAGCTATTTTGAAAAATGGCGGAATCAGTGGACCTATTTGTCTGGGCATGTTGTGCAAGGGGATGCCAATCACCTCCATATCAATGAAAAGGTGAATGTATTACCGTTGGCTTATTATGGAGATGCCATTCTTCGGCGAAAAGCTGAACCCATCCAGGAAATTTCCAACGACATACGAAAGCTTGTTGAAGAGATGATCGCAACGATGGATGCTTGTGATGGCATGGGATTAGCAGCACCTCAAGTGCATCAATCTCTGCAGCTATTTATCATGCGTGCTCCCTCTAGTAATGGGGAAAACCAAGAAGAAATCCATGTTTTCATTAATCCAGAAATGATCTCCTTTAGCCAAAACACCTGGAAGGCGCCTGAAGGATGCTTATCTATTCCAGGTCTTCGCACGGAGGTCGAGCGGCCTCATGAAATTACTGTTGCTTATACGACACTCGAAGGCGAAAGGGTCACAAAGCAGTTTAAGGGGTGGGAAGCCAAGATCATTATGCACGAAAATGACCACCTTCATGGAATACTTTTTATTGATCGATTAGCTCCGAATGAGAAGCGACGGGTCGAAGTTTTTCTCCGAAACTTAGAAAGACGCCTCCAAACAGATAAAGGACATAAAGGATAAAAAGAAACAAGCTACTGCCGCAATATGTTTGATCAAGAGGCTCATGAGCAATTCTTTGATCGATATGTTTTTCTCGTCACAGCGTTTCTTTTGGAGATATTTAGCTATCATCGTTGTACGATTCTATTTAGTACGTTGCCAATGTTTTTTATAAACGATGGTAGATAAAATTTTTGCCGTTTATTCAGCGTTTTCTTTTCCAATTTTTTGGAAAGAAGAGTTCAAAATAGATAATTTATGCCGTGTTGCCAGTAAATTGATTAAAGGCCTGCCAATAGAGCTTGTTATATCAGCGCTAAGAATAGGTGCTGCATATCAACTAATAAAATTATTCCATTGAAAGAGATTTTTTAACGGTAGAAGACCACCCACAAAAATCCTCTCGTTTACCGTTTTTTAACAATTGATGGCGCAATTGTAATTCAAATGCATGAATAGTTGGGCACTTATAGAGAAGTTTTTCGAGAATTTCTTTTAATGAGACATGGGGATGGGGCCTTAAAGGAACTTCTGTTAACAACTCACTTAGTTCTGCCTTGATTTCTAAAAAATCTGGGTAATTGCGAGGTGCAATATCCGGAAGGTATTCATAAGTCAATATGAGGTAATCTTTTTCCGAAAAATAGGGATCTGGGTTCTTGAAAGCAAGCTTAAAGCTGAAAAATTCTTTGAATCCCTTTTTCGAATCATAGTTGACGGTGCTCCATCGTTGATGGGGTTTACGCTTTTTTCCAAAGACAGTTAGTTTTGATGATAAGTAGGTAATTTGTGGATGGTCAGCGATTAGGAAACAAGCTAAATTCTTATTTAAGATTTCCCAATAGTCACTTTTTGTAGGATAGCTTTCCACAAATTGAACAATTTTTTCGCGTATTTGACTTAAGTCAAAAAAAGGAGGCTGAGTGCTTGTCATGGACAACTCTAAAGCCAGCTCGTGCCAGTCACAATTTTGTTCCACGCAAATGTTTTGAATATTTATAAAGGATGTTTGAGAGGAGGAGTGGGCAACTTGGATGAAGCTACAAAAAATGAATAGAAAATGATAAAAAATGCGCATATATGCACCCTCGATTTTTTATGATTTTTATAGTCAAGATAGGTTTAGAATGCATCCATTTTGCTTTACTCTAACTTTAGAATATTCGGTACTTGGTTTTAAATTAGGCTCTACTCAAAAATAGTTAAGTTTTGCCTGTAGGCCAAATTTTGCCTCAAAATTTAGTTCTAGAATAAAAAATCCATTTCGCTAGATTGAAGATTTTCTGAAACTACGATCGGAGAAGCTTCTAAGATCGGAGAAACTTCTCAGAACGGCGATACCATCTTCTTTGAAGAGGGTAGGATGTTCACTGATTGTTAAACCCTTTGTAGTAAAATTACCTACTTTTATAAACGATTCAAGGTAAGTAACTTTATCGTATCCTTCAACTGTGGGGTAGCCTTTTTTACAGCCTTGGCATCGAATGTAATGCGAAGGGCCAAATAAGCGCTCCTTGGAGCTTGCAAATCTTGCGATGATGCATACGATAGCTTCCAATACTTTAGGGATTTCGTATGAAGCAAGCTCTTTTTTTTGAGTAAGTAATTCTTTTTGTTTTCCATATTCTTTATCCAGACTATCAGGAAGAACTTCAGTAGTCATAAGCACCCATTTGGAATTAACGATCTTTTGTTCGGCTAGCTCCTTTAAAAGTTTTTTTGACTCCTGGTCACTCCAAATTTCATTGTTTTGAAAAAGGTGTTTTTGCATTAGCTTGCCAAGATTTTCAAGTGTCAATGCGCCGTTCAGAGTTTTAGGAAGTCTTACTAGCATCAGACTATCTCTCACATTTTTTTCAGGAAAACTTTTTTTAAAAACTCTGTAAACATGGGTAATTTCCTCTAATGGGAAATTTTTAAAGTCGCTGTTATCCCTTTTAACATCAATCACCTCATTTCCAAAGTAGCGCATCCATTTGTCGTTGCCAAATGCAAGGTCTTTGTAAATTGCCTTTTTCCATAAAACATTATCACTGGCTAAACAATGCCAATTTCGACTCACAAAACAGACTCGGCTAAGATCAGATACGCTTAAATAGGAAAAGATTTCAAGCACAACCTCTTTAGGAAATGCCAAAGCAGGATCTTCTATAATTTTGATAGGTGTGTTTCTATAGTAAGGTTTTTCGTCAAAAGCGACAAACCTGGGAATACTTAAAAAAGTTGTCAAAAGAGTAGAAATAAAAAAATCTACTTCTTTTCGTGCTAAGCTGAGCTTTTTTCGCTCTTCCGCAAAGAGAGGTTCGATATGCGTAAAGTGATTGGCTACATTCATAAAAATCTCCTAAAAATCGCCTACATGATAAAGTTTTTTAAATTTAAATAGTAGTTAAGAGTTTATTAGATTTTGTTGCTCTAATGCCCTCAAGGAGCTATTAAGCTAGAAGAGCATACGGGGTATTGAAGAATGGCAAAATTGATAAAATCTTACCAAGGATCGAAAAGGCATAATAAATCGATCTATGTATAGGAAATTTTTTAAAATAAGCGGCGGGGCTGGGGTGTTTAAACTAAAGGGGAAAAGTCACTTAAAGGAGAAGTTTAAAGGATGAGAAATGCATAAATTTATTTTTCTACTTGATTAAGCGGTATTGCAGTCATTTGCTAGGTTGTTAATGCAGCTAGGCCGATGTAATCTGTAGCGAGCATTACTTATTTAGGGATCCAACTAAAGATTATCTCAGATAAGCAGGTAATCGATTATAGTTATACAGATAACTAAAAATGTGAGGTTTATGAATTCATTTGCTCGGAATCAATGAAAGCTTTACTTTGAGGGATAAAGTAGAATCAAGTTTTCCTCAAGGAGATTGACATGCCTACAATTCTAAAGAGTGGTGAAAACGCTCCAGCTTTTACCCTTCCTGTGACACCAGATCAAACAATTTCTCTTCGAGAACAAGAGGCAATCCAGTTATTCTAGCCTTCTATCCAGCGGACTGGAGCCCTGTTTGTAGCGATCAAATGGCATTGTATAATGGGATTTTACCTGAATTTCATAAATATAAAGCTCAATTGCTCGGAATCTCCGTGGACGGCTTATTGGTGCCATACCGCCTTTGCAGAAAACAGGTATCTTTATTTTCCTCTTTATAGCAGATTTTGAACCTAAGGGCGCTGTGGCTAAAAAGTATGGTGTTTATCAAGAAAGAGAAGGAGTTTGCCAATGAGCCTTATTTGTTTTAGATAAAAATGGCGTGATTTCTTGGAGTTATCTCTCCCCGATTGGTGGAAATCCTGTAGCCGACGGAATTTTGAAAGCTCTAGAAAATTTATCAAAAAAATAGGGGAGATAAATGGCTATACTCAAAGTTCCTGTCATTGCTGAAGATCATGTTCAAGGGTCTCCGAACGCTACCGTGACACTTATTGAGTATGGCGATTACGAATGTCCTTTTTGTGGGCTTGCTTTCCTCATGATTAAACAATTACAAAAACACTTTGGAGAACAGTTAAGATTTGTTTTCCGCAATTTTCCTCTTACTGACATCCATCCCTATGCAGCAATCTCTGCTGAAATTGCCAAGTTCGCGGCAGAGCATAATAAATTTTGGGAAATGCATGATCTCCTTTATGGAAATCAGAAATCGTTTACAGGGCCCTTTTTGGTTGAGCTAGCCAAACGGCTTGAGCTCTCCGAAGTTGAATTGGAGAAAGCTATGAAAACACATCTTTATCAGCCGAAAATTAAAAGCGCTTTTCTCGGAGGAGTTAGAAGCGGGGTAAATTGAACCCCAACCTTTTACATCAGCGAAAAACGCTATGATGGCCCTCACGAATTTGAAGATTTGAGACAAGCCATTGATTATAAATTAGCAAAGTAAATACTAAATCACAGCACTTACTGATGGAGAATATAGCTCGCGTTCAGGCCTCCACCCATTTCTCCTGCTATTTTAGCTTGCTTGTTTAATAGAAAAAATTTCTGAAAGAATGGCGAGTATCTTAATTTTGATGATGGCTCTGAAAGTGAATGCTCTTTTCCTCGAAATTTTTGGAAATAACTCTTTAAAAATATTCTCCTCACAATTGTTGTCACTACTCAAGCCCTCTTGTAAACCCGGCAAGTTCATTTAGCTTTTTATAAAATTCTTTGCAGGCTATAAGTTGCGGGGATCGAAGCGCTTATGCGCTATATGAAAGTAGCTTTAACAGACTTAATGCATCGTTTTTATAGTGCGAAACAAAGGGACATTCAAAGGAAGTTTGGCAAGCACTTTGTTTTGGATCAGATCTCCTTGCCTGTTCTCGATTTGCTAGTGGAACAAGCAATACAATTCGATTAAAAAGTAATATCCTTAGTTTCCAAAAAGCCTAAATAGCAGTGTTCTCGAAAGCTTTTTCTGTATTTTATATTTCCGATCCATTCCTTTTTATACTATTAACTAACTCTAAGTAATTTCATTTTGTAAAAAAAAAATTTCATGTTAAATTTGTGGGGAAAAAAGTTAGTCAACTCTTGTAAAAGACATCCATAAGAATAGAACACAATACAAAGATTAAATCGGGGAAGAAATGACAGTAGCTAACATCTACCATAGAAACAGCCAAATAGCACAGATAATTGGTGATAATCTCTTTCAGGGATTAAAATGGAGCAGTAAAAATTCCACTTTAGAAGCAATCTCCAACTTAGGTATCGGGATTCTTTCCTTACTGCAGGGCTTTGATAAGGAAAATGCAAAGCTGCTGTTTTCTGCTGCAGTACTAATATTTACAAGTGCACAGCAAATTGACAAAAATAAGAACGCTCAACAAATGATCGCTCTATTCGTCAATGCAGCCCTTTGGGGATATTTTTATCATCATTGTTTAGTAGAAAAAGGCGTTATTCCTTCTAATATTGCGGCGATGCATGCTCTTAATATAGGTGCAATCGGTATGAGTTTTTTAGCTAGAATTAATAATATGTAGAGAAGTTTTAAGTTTAGAGCTAAAAAGCAGGAAGATTTTTTTTAGGCAGGCTCTTTTTGCACAAATTTGAAAAAACGTCACTTGGCCTAAACATTAAAAGAATGGAGGGGAAACATGCCCATGAATGAATAGCTGGGGGGCTAACGCTGTTTGGGGCTGGAAATGGGGTAGAGTTCTGAATTTCCCTATGGCTCTATGATGCGCTCAGCAGCAGCCAGCGAATTGCTTTTTCCTGAAACTAGTCACTATTTTCTCTTATTTTGTTTAATTTCTGTTGAAGTTAGGAGTTTGGCTAATGGAAAAAGAAATAATAAAGAGCCATCCTGCGCTCAATTAACAACGAAACTTATCTTAGAAATTATTTTTCAATGCAGCCGCACGCAATTTTGAGATAAGAAGATCTTTCTCCAACTTACAGCTTCTTTAAAATAAGAGTGCCCTTTTTATCTATTTGTTATGATCGTCTCTGATATTTCCAGCTATCTGTAAATAAGCTTTCGTTGGAAAAGTAGGCTTAAAAGCATGTGCGGAACATAGATAATTGAAAAAGGCCTTGTTGCACAATAGCCCTCACAGCATAGAATATATGGTTGCCAACTAAGGCACAGGTTTACCCTAACCCTATGCAGCCTTTAGGCCGCTTCAAACACCCAGTCAAACCTTGGCATTCCAAGTTTATTCATCTTGTTAATTACCATACACTTGCAAATAGCTTCTGTCTTCTGAGATCCCATTGAACGAGCTTTCAATCTATCTCCCAACAGCTTCTTGACCCTAAACATTGCCGTCTCCACCAACGACCTTTCGTGGTAACCTGAACACATTTTCCAAAGTTTTCTTCCTATCTCATCCCCACCAAATCCGTGAATTGTGGCAATCGCATCATCCCGTTCTTTTTCCCAGCCCGACTCCTCCTTACCTTTGTATGCTGCATCTCTTGGCAGCTCTACAATGCAAGTCCCTCCTTTGTCATGGACCTTCTTACGAAATCTACTGGGGTCATAAGCCCCATCACCTCTCACAGATTTCACCTTGCATGGCAAATTTTCCAACATCCTTTCTGCTATCTCAGCATCTCCTCGATCATTCCTTGTCAATTCACAGCAGACAATATCCTGGGTTTTTGCATCTACTCCAATGTGAAATTTTCTCCATGTCCTGCGTTTACTCTTCCCGTGCACCTTTATTTTCCATTCTCCTTCTCCATGTACCTTAAGTCCTGTAGAGTCGAAAATGATATGCCGAGCTTGCTTTCCCTTCGTCAATTGGCTGACTCTTTTATGCAGCGACGTAGCTCGTCTGGAAATCTGTGAATAGCTCGGTACTGGAAGGCTAAGACCCATTGCTGTAAAAAGTGACTGGACAAATCCCTGTAAGCTCCTTAGCGAGCGTTTATATACTTCTCTAAGAATCAGC